>DASZDF010000570.1:0-8017 GCA_035942275.1 Solirubrobacteraceae bacterium
GGCGAGGACATCGCCGAGATCGTCTCTCGCTGGACCGGCGTGCCGGTCAGCCGGCTGGTCGAAGGCGAGATCGAGAAGCTGATGAAGATGGAAGACCGGCTGCACGAGCGCGTGATCGGGCAGGACGAAGCGATCATGGCCGTTGCCAACGCCATCCGCCGCTCTCGCGCCGGGCTCTCCGATCCGAACCGCCCGCTGGGCAGCTTCATCTTACTCGGTCCGACCGGCGTCGGCAAGACCGAGCTGGCGCGGGCGCTGGCACAGTTCATGTTCGACGACGAGCAGGCGATGGTCCGCATCGACATGTCGGAGTACATGGAGCGCCACGCGGTGTCGCGCCTCGTCGGCGCGCCCCCCGGCTACGTGGGCTACGCCGCGGGCGGCCAGCTCACCGAGGCGGTCCGCCGCCGGCCGTACTCGGTCGTGCTGCTCGACGAGATCGAGAAGGCCCACCAGGACGTCTTCAACGTGCTGCTCCAGGTCATGGACGACGGCCGGCTCACGGACGGCCAGGGCCGCACCGTCGACTTCAAGAACGCCGTGCTGATCATGACCTCGAACATCCCCGGCGGGACGGCGGGCGCCGAGGCGCACTTCCGCCCCGAGTTCATCAACCGCCTCGACGACATCATCGAGTTCCACTCGCTGGGCCGCGAGCACCTCGGCGAGATCGTCGAGCTCCAGGCCGATCGCGTGCTCGCGCGCGTGGCCGGGCGCGGGATCACGGTCACGCTGACGGAGGCGGCGAAGGAGCTGCTGGGCAACCTCGGCTACGACCCGACGTACGGCGCGCGGCCGCTGAAGCGCGTGATCCAGAAGCAGCTGGTCGACCGGCTCGCGAGCGCGATCCTCGAGGGGACGTTCCGCGAGGGCGACGTCGTGCAGGTGGACGCGGGCGACGGAGAGCTCGTGTTCGCCAAGGGCGTCGCGCCGGTCGGCGAGCCCGCGGTGTCGCTGTAGCGCGCCGTGCTGTAGAACGGGCGCATGCCCACCTACATCATGCTCTCGACGCTGACCCCGGACGGCGTCCAGACGATCAAGAACAACCCGACGCGGATCAAGGAGGTCAACCGCGAGCTCGAGCAGCTCGGCGCGTCGGTGAAGGCGCAGTGGGCGACGCTCGGCCACTACGACTTCGTGAACGTCGTCGAGGCGCCGGACGAGCAGACGATGGCGCGGGTCTCGCTCGAGCTCGGCTCCCGCGGCACGACGCGGTTCGAGACGATGGCCGCGATCCCGATCGACGACTTCATCTCCTCGCTCTGAGCGGGGCGGCGCCCTGAGGACCTTCGTCATCGGCTCGGGCGGGCGCGAGCACGCGATCGTCCGCGCGCTGCGGCGCTCGCCGAGCGTCGGCGACGTCCTGTGCGCGCCGGGGAACGCCGGGATCGCGCACGACGCGCGGATCCTGGACGTCGGCGTCGGCGACGTCGAAGCCCTCGTGCGCGCCGCGCGCGACGAGGCGGCCGACCTCGTGGTCGTCGGGCCGGAGGCGCCGCTGGTCGCCGGCGTGGTGGACGCGCTGAGCGCGGAGGGCATCCGCGCGTTCGGCCCGTCCGCCGCCGCCGCGCGCCTCGAGGGGTCGAAGGCGTTCGCCAAGGAGGTCATGCGCGACGCCGGCGTGCCGACGGCCGCCCACGAGACGGTGCGGACCGTCGAGGAGGGGATGGCGGCGATCGACCGCTATCCCGTCGTGGTGAAGGCGGACGGCCTGGCGGCGGGCAAGGGGGTCGTGATCGCCGAGGACGAGGCGACCGCGCGCGAGGCGCTCGAGGCCTTCCTCGTCGAGCGGCGGTTCGGGACCGAGCGCGTCGTCGTCGAGGAGCACCTGGAGGGGAGCGAGCTGTCGCTGTTCGCGCTGTGCGACGGCGAGCGGGCCATCGGGATGGCGCCGGCCCAGGACTACAAGCGGATCTTCGACGACGACCGCGGCCCGAACACGGGCGGCATGGGCGCATACTCGCCGGTGCCCGGCGTCGACGTCGACGCCGTCGTCGCCACCGCACACCAACCGGTCGTCGACCTGCTGCGCGAGCGCGGCACGCCCTTCCACGGCTGCCTCTACGCGGGGCTGATGCTCACCGCCGACGGGCCACGGGTGCTCGAGTACAACGTCCGCTTCGGCGACCCCGAGACGCAGGCGGTGCTCCCGCGGCTGCGCTCGGACCTCGGCGTCGCGCTCAGCGCGGCGTGCGACCCGGGCGGGCTGCGCGACACGCAGCTCGCCTGGACCTCGGCGTGGGCGGTGACGCTCGTGCTGGCGAGCGCCGGCTACCCGCAGTCCGCCTCGAAGGGCGACGTGATCGAGGGGCTCCACAGCGTTCCCGAGGGCGTCGAGGTCGCGCACGCCGGGACGGCGCAGCGCGGCGACGACGTCGTCACCGCGGGCGGGCGGGTGCTCAACCTCACGGCGCTGGGGCCCGACGCCGCCGCCGCGCGGGATGCGGCCTATGCTGCCGCCGACCGGATCACCTTCGAGGGCAGGCAGCTGCGACGAGACATCGCGCTGCGGGCCGTGGAGCACGCAGCATGAGCGAGCAGATTCCGGCGGCACCCGCAGAGCCGCTGACCGAGACGCAGATCGCCGACCTGGACGAGCTCGCCGAGGGCGCGCCGCGGGTCGGGATCATCATGGGCTCGAAGTCCGACATGGAGACGATGCAGAAGGCCGGGGCGGTGCTCGAGGAGGCCGGGGTCGTCCACGAGATCCGCGTGATGTCGGCGCACCGCGACCCCGACGTCGTCGCCGAGTACTGCAAGAACGCGCGGATGCGCGGGCTGCGGGTCATCATCGCGGGGGCGGGGCTCTCGGCCGCGCTGCCGGGGGTCGCCGCCGCGCACACCGACCTGCCCGTCATCGGCGTCCCGCTGTCGAGCCGGATGAGCGCCGCGGGCGGCCTCGACGCGATCCTGTCCGTCGCCCAGATGCCGCCGGGCGTGCCGGTCGCGTGCGTGGGCCTCGACAACCCGCGCAACGCCGCGCACCTCGCCCTGCGCATCCTGTCGGCGTGAGCCTGCGGGCGATCTCGCCCCTCGACGGGCGCTACGCCCGCCAGGTCGCAGAGCTCGCCGACCACGTCTCGGAGTGGGCGCTGATCCGCGCGCGCGTGCGCGTGGAGGTCGAGTGGCTGTTCGTCGTCGCCGCGCCGCGCCGGGTCCCGAAGCGCGCCCTCCGCGCGATCTACGAGGACTTCGGCGACGCCGAGGCGCGCGAGATCAAGAAGATCGAGCGGCGCACGAACCACGACGTCAAGGCGGTCGAGTACTTCCTGCGCGAGCGCGTGCCGGCGAACGTGCGAGAGCTCGTCCACTTCGGGCTGACGAGCGAGGACGTCAACAACCTCTCCTACGCGCTCATGCTGCGCGAGGCGACCGCCGTGTGGCGCGCCGCGGCCGAGGAGCTCGTCGCCGGCGTCGAGGCGCTCGCGGTCGATACGCGCGCCGTCCCTCTCCTCTCCCGCACCCACGGCCAGCCGGCGACCCCGACGACGTTCGGCAAGGAGATGGCGGTCTTCGTCGCGCGCTGGCGCCGCCAGCTCGAGCAGCTCGACCGGCAGGAGTACCGGGGCAAGCTCAACGGCGCCGTCGGCACCTACGGCGCGCTCGTCGTCGCGCGGCCGGAGGTCGACTGGGAGGACGTCTCGCGGCGGTTCGTCGAGTCGCTCGGCCTGACGTGGTCGCCGCTGACCACGCAGATCGAGCCGCACGACTGGATCGCCGAGCTGTTCGGCCTGCTGGCGCGCTTCAACGCGATCCTCACCGACTTCGACCGCGATGTCTGGGCCTACGTGTCCCGGGGGCTGGTCAAGCAGCGGCCGGTCGCGGGCGAGGTCGGCTCGTCGACGATGCCGCACAAGGTCAACCCGATCGACTTCGAGAACAGCGAGGCGAACGCCGGCGTCTCCTCGGCGCTCGCGCTGCACATGGCGCAGACCCTGCCGGTCTCCCGCCTCCAGCGCGACCTCAGCGACTCCTCGCTGCTGCGCAACGCGGGCGTTGTCGTCGGGCATTCCCTGCTCGCGGTCCGCAGCGCCCTGCGCGGCCTCGGGAAGATCTCGGTCGACGAGGGCGCGCTCGCCGCCGAGCTCGAGGACGCGTGGGAGGTGCTCGCCGAGGCCGTCCAGACCGTGATGCGCAAGCGCGGCGGCGACGACCCCTACGACCAGCTCAAGGCGCTGACCCGCGGCGCGGGCATCGATCGCGAGCGGCTGCGCGAGTTCGTCGCGGCCGCCGACCTCGACGAGGACGACCGCCGGCGCCTGCTCGACCTCACCCCCGCCGCGTACACGGGGCTGGCCGAGCGGCTCGTCGGCCACCTGCGCGAGCGCTAGCGACGCCGGATGGTGATGTTCACCCGCGTCCCGGTCGCGACGCGGATGCGCGCGGGGATCGACTGGAGCCGGACGCGCCCGGCCCGCCCACCGGTGCGGAAGCGGCGGTAGGAGGTCCGGCCGAGCCGGCAGCCCGCGGCCTGGAGAGCGCGGCGGGCCGCGATGCGGCTGAGGCCGGTGAGCCGCGGGACGCGGCAGAACGCGCCGGGCGCGACGACCGAGCGCCGCGCGCTGACCTCGAACTCGAGCTCGGAGGAGTTGTTCGCGCCGTTCGGGTCGGGCGTGGGGCTGCCGACGGTGGCGGTCAGCGTCTTGCGCCCCGTCGACACCGCCTTGACGACGACGAGGACGGTGCCGGTCGCGCCCGGCGGCAGCGACGGGAACGTGCAGTCCACGGGCGCGCCGCCCGCACAGCCGCCGCTCGACGGCGTCGTCGCGACGAGCTGCACGCCGGGCGGCATCCCCTGGATCACGCGCACGTCGCGCGCCGGGCTCGACCCGTTGTTGCGCACGAAGATCGTGACGACGTTGAGGTCGTCGCGCTCGACGTCGCGCTCCACCGGCTGCTGGCTGATGACGAGGTCGGCCGCGCAGTCCTGGTTCGTCCGCGTCCTGTCGTCGGCGCAGCGGTCCTGCGTGTCGTCGCCGAAGCCGTCGCCGTCGTTGTCGGGCTCGAGCGTCGCGGCGACGTTCAGCCGGCCGATGTCGCGGTCGGGCAGCGTGACCTCGCCGGTGTCCGGGCCGGTCGGGTTGCGGGCGGCCACGACGTTCTGCGCGCTCGCGCCGGTCCCCGTGCTCCCCGGGATCGTGCAGTTCGGGTGCGGGTCCGGCGCGGCGGCGGTCGAGAGGCCGAGGACGTCGCCGGGCTGCACGGAGACGCGCACGGGGATCTTGATCACGGTCGCTGTCGTGGTCGCGGTGACCGGCAGCGTCGCGAGGATCGCGAAGGCGCCGTTGCCGCGCGGGCGGAGGATGTGGAGCCGGCGCCCGGCGACCTGCACGTCCTCCGTGCGCAGCTCGGTGATCACCCCGGCGAACGGGACGGCGTAGCCGGGGGCGTTCGACTCGAACTGGGCGATCGTCGCGTCGGCGTCGCAGGTCCCGCCGCCCGTGGCCGTCTGGCCGAGCGTCGTCGCGGCCGGCGCGGCGGCCGGCAGCGCGAGCAGGAGGGCGAGCGTGGTGGCGAGGAGGAGGGGGCGAGTGGGCACGGCCGTATGGAACACGGCTGCGCGGACGGGGATGCGGAACGCGGGCCCGATGTCGACATAACGCGTTGGTAGCCTCCGATCGGTGACCGCCGCGCTCGCCGAACTGCCCCTCCTCTCCTCGGGGAAGGTGCGTGAGATGTACGACCTGGGCGATCGCCTGCTCATGGTCGCGTCCGACCGGATCTCCACGTACGACGTGGTGCACCCGAACCCGATCCCCGACAAGGGCAAGGTCCTGACCGGCCTGTCGGCGTTCTGGTTCGCGAAGACAGGGCACATCGTGCGAAACCACTTCCTCTCCGCCACCGACGGCGTGCCGGAGGAGGCGCGGGGCCGGGCGATCGTCGCCCGCAAGCTGAAGATGCTGCCGGTGGAGTGCGTCGTGCGCGGCTACATCACCGGCTCGGGCTGGAAGGACTACCAGGCGACCGGGAAGGTCTCGGGCATCGAGCTGCCGCCGGGGCTCCAGGAGTCCGAGCGCCTGCCGACGCCGATCTTCACGCCGTCGACGAAGGCGGAGGAGGGCCACGACGAGACCGTGGACTTCGACCGCGCCGCCGAGCTCGTCGGCGACCGCGAGCTCATGGGCCGCCTGCGCGACGTCTCGATCGCGCTGTACTCGTTCGCCGCCGACCACGCGCGCGAGCGCGGCGTGATCGTGGCCGACACGAAGTTCGAGCTCGGCATCGACGACGAGGGCGAGCTCGTGCTGGGCGACGAGGTCCTGACGCCGGACTCCTCGCGGTTCTGGCCCGCCGACGGGTACGAGCCCGGCCGCTCGCAGCCGAGCTTCGACAAGCAGTACGTCCGCGACTGGGCCTCGTCGACCGGCTGGGACAAGACGCCGCCGGCGCCCGAGGTGCCCGAGGAGGTCGTCGCGCGCACGCGCGAGCTGTACGTCGAGGCGTACGAGAAGATCACGGGCGAGCCGTTCGACGCCTGGCTGCAGAGGACGTCGTGACGCGCGTCCGCGTCCTCGTCCGGCCGAAGGAGGGCATCCTCGACCCCCAGGGCCAGGCCGTCGAGCAGGCGCTGCCGGCGCTCGGGTTCAGCGGCGTCACGAACGTGCACATCGGCCGGCTGGTCGAGCTCGACGTCGACGACCCGTCCCAGGTCCCGGCGATGTGCGAGAAGCTCCTCGCGAACACGCTGATCGAGGACTTCGAGGTGCTCGACGTCGAGGAGGGCGCTCGCGCGTGACCACCTTCGGCGTCGTCCGCTTCCCCGGCTCCTGCGACGAGGTCGACGCGCTGCACGCGGCGCGCCACGTCGGCGACGCGAAGCTCCTGTGGCACAAGGACCGCGACCTGCACGGCGTCGACGCCGTGATCGTCCCCGGCGGGTTCTCGTACGGCGACTACCTGCGCGTCGGCGCGATCGCCCGGTTCTCGCCGGTGATGGAGTCGGTGGCGGAGTTCGCCCGCGGCGGGGGCCTCGTGCTCGGGATCTGCAACGGCTTCCAGGTGCTCTGCGAGGCGGGGCTGCTGCCCGGCGCGCTGCTCCCCAACCTCGAGCGGCGCTTCATCTGCCGCCAGCTCGGGATCGAGGTGGTCAGCGACCGCACGGCGTGGACGTCGGCCTGCTCGCCCGGCGACGTCCTCTCGATCCCGGTGAAGCACACGAGCGGGCGCTACTACGTGCCCGAGGAGCAGCTCGCCGACCTCAACGTCGTCTTCCGCTACGCGCACGACGGCAACCCGAACGGGTCGACCAACGACATCGCCGGCGTCGCCAACGCCGAGGGCAACGTCGTCGGGTTGATGCCGCACCCCGAGCACGCGGTCGACCCCCTGACCGGCTC
The DNA here is from genome assembly GCA_035942275.1 of Solirubrobacteraceae bacterium. Lineage (GTDB taxonomy): Bacteria > Actinomycetota > Thermoleophilia > Solirubrobacterales > Solirubrobacteraceae > CADCVT01. The sequence goes on from DASZDF010000570.1 coordinate 7,341, forward strand.
GATCGACGGCCTCAAGCTGTTCGAGTCCGCGGTTCGTGAGCGCGTCCCCGTCTAGTCCCTCGGAGGCGCTCCCCACCGCCGACGACGCGGTGGCCCTCGGCCTGACGCGTGACGAGTACGCGCTCGTCGTCGAGAAGCTCGGCCGCCCGCCGAACCAGGTCGAGCTCGCGATGTTCTCGCTGCTGTGGAGCGAGCACTGCGCCTACAAGCACTCGAAGAAGCTGCTGCGCACGCTGCCCACCGAGGGCCCGCGCGTCGTGATGGGGCCGGGGGAGAACGCGGGCGCGGTCGACGTCGGCGACGGGCTGGCGGTCGCGTTCAAGGTCGAGTCGCACAACCACCCGAGCGCGGTCGAGCCGTTCCAGGGCGCGGCCACCGGCGTCGGCGGGATCCTGCGCGACGTCTTCGCCATCGGCGCCCGCCCGATCGCCATCCTCGACTCGCTGCGCTTCGGCGAGCTCGACTCCGCCCGCTCGCGCTATCTGCTCGACCGCGCCGTAGCGGGCATCGGGCACTACGGGAACTCGATCGGCGTGGGCACCGTCGGCGGCGAGATCTACTTCGAGGCGCCCTACGAGCACAACTGCCTGGTCAACGCGATGTGCCTGGGCATCGCCCCGCGCGAGCGGCTGGTCCGGAGCGCCGCGGCCGGGGTCGGGAACCACCTGGTGCTGCTC
>DASZDF010000571.1:0-2496 GCA_035942275.1 Solirubrobacteraceae bacterium
GTACACGCCCGGCGCGGCGATCTCCCGGTCGTTCGGGTCGCCCGCCGGGCCGGCGCGGACGGCGACCGTGTCGACGAGGTCGTCGCCGTCGAGGAGGATCGTCCTGCGCTCGATCGACTCCTGCCCGTCGCGCGCCACCGCCTCCATGTGGAAGCCGCCGCCCTTCTGTCCGATCTCGGGCAGCGGCGTGGCGGCCGCGAACAGCCGCTCGCCGCGCTCCAGCCGCAGCGCGTACCAGCGCTCCTCGCCGGGGGCCACGCTCGTCACGTACTGGCCCTCGCCGACGGCCGACGCTCCGCGCGCGGCCGGGCCGCCCTCGACCGGCGTGCCGGCCGGGTCGTAGGTGCGGCGCGCGCGGGCGAACGCCGCGCGCAGCTCCTCGAGCAGCTCCTCGGGATCGCGCGCGTCGACGTACGTCCCGCCGCCCGCCCGGGCGATGCAGCGCAGCTGGTCGCGCGCCCGGCCGCTGACCTGGAGGCCGATGACCTGGACGGCCAGCTCCACGCCCTGCTGCGCGACCTCGCGCGCGACGTCGCAGGGATCGGGAGGCGCGCAGTTGTCGCCGCCGTCGGAGACGAGGACGACCGTGCGCCGCCGCTCCGTCGTGCCGAAGTCCTTCGGCGTCGCGCGCAGCGAGCGCCCGATCGGCGTGAAGCCGGTCGGCTCGAGCGCCTCGACCGACCCGACGAGCGCCTCGCGGTCCAGAGGGCCGACGGGCACGGCCAGCCGCGTGTCGCGGCAGCCGATGGCCCGCGTCGTGTCGGACGCGCGGCTGCCGTAGACGCGCAGGCCCACCTCCGCGTCGTCGGGAAGCGCCTCGACGACCTTCCCGAGCGCCTCCTTCGCGGCCTCGATCCGCGTGGTGCCGCCGCCGGCGTCCTTGGCCATGGACTTCGAGGCGTCCATGACCAGCAGGATCGCGGGGTCCTCGCCGTCCGGCGGCCCCTGGGCGACGGCCGGCGCCGGCCCGAGGGCCAGCGCCGTCAACAGCGTGAGGACCCCGCCGCGCGCACGCACGCGGCAAGGGTCCCAGATCGGCAGGTCGATCCTGCCTACTCCTTCTTGCCGCCGCCGGCGATCTCGTCGATCAGCTTCCCGGCCGCGTCGGCGATGGCCTCGTGGACCTTGGCCGTGACGAGCGCGCCGATGATGATCGCGACGATGAAGAGGATCCCCATGTACTCCGCGGCGGTCTGTCCGCGGTCCTCCGCGAGGCGGTTCTGCGCCCGCACCCAAAGCTCCAGCATCTTGTCCTGCATGACTGCCTCCCTTGACGTCTGCTGCATCGCACGAGGCAAGCTACGCAGCAGCCCGCGCGCCCACCAGAGGCCGGGGACTCAACTTGCGGCGGGCCGGGGGTCCCACGCCGGCGTGGGACCGGGGGGCCCGCGCTAGGACCGCTCGCCGGTCCCCAGCCAGAGCGCGACCGCCTCGCCGCGCGTCCGCACGTCGAGCTTGTCGTAGATGCGGCTGAGATGGTTCTTGACGGTCTTGTGGGTGATGACCAGCTCGTCGGAGATCTCGCGGTTCGACAGGCCGCGCGCGAGCAGGTTCATCACCTCGCGCTCGCGCTCGGTCAGCGGGTCGCGCCCGGGCCCGTCCGCCGCGGCCGGGCCCTGGCGGAGCGCCGCGAAGACGGTCGGGGTCACGGCCGGCGACAGCGCGGTGGAGCCCCCGGCGACCGCGCGCACGGCCTCGGCGAGCTCGTCGGGCTCGAAGCGCCCGTGCACGAGGTAGCCGGAGGCGCCGGCGCGGATCGCCCCGGTCACGAGATCCTGCTCCTCGGCGTAGGTGAGCATGAGGACGCGCGTCGAGCCGCTCAGCGCGCTTGCCGCGGCGATCCCGTCCATGACCGGCATCCGGATGTCGAGCAGCACGACGTCGGGCTTCAGGTCGCGCGCGGCGTCCACCGCCTCGCGCCCGTTGGAGGCCTCGCCTACGACCTCGACGTCCTCGGCCTCCTCGAGCAGGCTGACGACGCCGCGGCGCACGATCGCGTTGTCGTCGACGACGAGCACGCGGGTCATGCGCGCACCGCCTCGCTCGTCTCGTGCGCGGCCGCCTGGAGCGCGGCGGCGGGCAGCCGCAGCACGACCGTGCACCCCGCGCCGGGGCGGCTGTCCACCGCGACGTCGCCGCCGGCGAAGCGCGCGCGCTCGCGCATCCCGACGAGCCCGAAGTGGCCGGCCGGCGCGTCGTCCTCGCGCGGCGCGTCGAAGCCGCGGCCGTCGTCGCGCACCGCGAGCACGACCTCCTCCCCCTCGCGCCGCAGCGAGACGCCGAGCCGGGTCGCGCCGGCGTGGCGCCCGGCGTTCTCGAGCGCCTCGTCGAGGATCCGCAGCAGCTCGTTGCGGCCCCGCGGCCCGACCGCGGCGGTCGGATCGAGGTCGAGGTCGGCGGGGACGTCCCAGCGCCGCGACCACGCACGTGCGCGCTCGGCCACCACCTCCTCCAGCGGCCGCCCGGCCGAGCCGTCCCGCAGCCCCTGGATGAGGC
>DASZDF010000572.1:0-6909 GCA_035942275.1 Solirubrobacteraceae bacterium
GCCTCGGCGTGTCGCACCGGCCGGTGGTCGAGGGTTGGCACGGGCAGACGATCGACAAGCCGGTCAGCGAGATGCGCGAGTACGTGGCGATCGTCCGCGCGATCCTGCGCGGCGAGGACCCGCCGGCGGGCGACAAGTGGCGCACCGGCTTTCGCCTCGCGGGCATGGAGCCGCGACCCGAGCTGCCGATCTACGTCGCGGCGCTGTCGCCGCGGATGCTCCAGCTCGCAGGCGAGGTCGCCGACGGCGTGATCCTCTGGCTCTGCAACCCGAACTACATCCGCGACGTCGTCGTGCCCGAGGTGACGAAGGGCCGCGAGAAGGCGGGCAAGGGGATCGACGGCTTCGACGTCGTCGCCGCGGTCCCGTCCGCGGTGACCGACGACGTGGGCGCCGCCTACGCGACGATGCGCGGCGACCTGCTGACGTACTTCAGCCTGCCCTTCTACCGCGCGATGATCGAGCGCTCCGGCTTCGAGGCCGACATCGCCGCGTTCGACGAGGCGGCCGGGAAGGGCGACGGCGACGCGATGAAAGCGGCGATCTCCGACGAGTTCCTCGCGCTGCTCACCGCGACCGGCGACGAGGCCGCGGTGCGCGACAGCCTCGAGCGCTACCGCAGCGCCGGCGCGAGCTCGCCGTGCGTCGGGCCGATCCCGCGCACCGACTTCGAGACGACCCTGCGCGCCGCCGTCGCGACGTAGGCGCCGAGCCGCTCGCCGGCGAGCCGCAGGAACGCCTCGGCGCAGACCGGGTCGAACTGCCGGCCCGCCTCGGCGCGGACGACGTGCAGCGCGTCGTCGAGCGGGACGGCCGCCTGATACGGCCGCTCGCTGGTCATCGCGTCGACGGTGTCGGCGATCGTGAGGACGCGCGCCCAGAGCGGGATCTCCTCGGCCACGAGGCCGTCGCGGATACCCCCGGCCGTCCCAGCGCTCGTGGTGGCGCACGATGTCGAGGACGCTCCCGGGGAAGCCCAGCGCGCCCAGCATCCGCGCCCCGTCGCCCGGATGGCGCCGGATCACGGCGACCTCGTCCGCCGACAGCGCCCCGGGCTTGCGCAGGATCGCCTGCGGCGTCGCCAGCTTGCCCACGTCGTGCAGCACGAACGCCGCCTCGAGCGCCGGATCGCGTGCGTCTCGCGGCGCCAGCTCGTTCGCGAGCAGCAGCGCCAATCCGCAGGCGCGCCTTCCGTGCGCGTCCCGCTGTCCCATCGCCCCGTACATCAGTGCCGTCACCCTTCCTGGGTCGGGCCGCGCCTCCCGCGTCCGCGGCGCGTTCTGACCGTCACTCACCTCAACGCGGGACGCGGCGGCGGGGTTGGCCGATGCGCGCGTTGGCGCGTTGCCGCTCGCTCAGCCCGAGACGAGCGAGGCGATCCGCCAGTCGTCGCCGGCCTTCACGAGCCGGACGACGTCCTCGGAGGGCTCCTGGTTCGCCGCGCTGCTGCGCACCCGCGCGCTGGCCGTGTCGCCGTCGATCTTCACGCTGCGGATCTCGAGCTTCGGCTTCTCGACGTCCTCGAGCCCCGTGCGCAGCGCGACCTCGCACGGCAGGTTGACCTTGCGGATCTGGTCGATGAGCTCGTCGGCGAGCAGGTCGTCGCACATCCGCTGGTAGTCCTTCTTCGCGGTCGCCTCGGCGAACGCGTCGAGCGTCTCGCGGACGTCGCCCTCGTCGTCGCCGCCGCAGGCGGCGAGCAGCGCGGCGGTCGCGAGCGCGGCGGCGATCAGGGTCCTCGGGGCGGGCACGGCAGCGCAGGGTACGCTTGCGGGCGATGCGGCGCGAGCAGCTCATCGACGGGCACGGCCGCGCGATCGGCGATCTGCGCCTGTCGGTCACCGACCGCTGCAACTTCCGCTGCCAGTACTGCATGCCCGCGGAGGGGCTGCCGTGGCTCGACCGCTCCGAGGTGCTGTCGTTCGAGGAGATCGCGCGGCTCGTGGCGCTCTTCGCCTCGATGGGCGTGCGCGACCTGCGGCTGACCGGCGGCGAGCCGCTCGTGCGGCGGGACTTCCCCACGCTGGCGGCGATGCTCGTGCCGCTCGTCGACGAGGTGTCGGTCACGACCAACGGCTTCCTGCTCGAGCGCGACGCCGAGGCGCTCGTGCGCGCGGGCGTCGCGCGCTTCAACGTCTCGATCGACTCGCTCCAGCGCGACCGCTTCTTCGAGATCACCCGCCGCGACGCGCTCGCGCGGGTCCTCACCGGCCTCGAAACGCTCGGCCGGTTCCCGGAGGCCCACCCGATCAAGGTCAACGCGGTCGGCCTGCGCGGCTTCACCGAGACCGAGGTGCTGCCGTTCGCCGAGTTCGCCCGCGAGCACCCCTACGAGGTGCGCTTCATCGAGTTCATGCCGCTCGACGCGGACCGCGCGTGGGACATGGACAAGGTCCTGACCGGCGAGGAGATCCGGGCGGCGATCCACGCGGTCCACCCGCTCGAGCCGGAGCCGCGCGAGCCGCACGCCACCGCGCGCGTGTTCCGCTTCGCCGACGGCAAGGGCCGCATCGGCTTCATCAACCCGGTCTCCGAGCCCTTCTGCGGCGACTGCAACCGCATCCGCCTGACGGCGGAGGGCAAGCTGCGCACCTGCCTGTTCAGCATCAACGAGACCGACCTGCGCACGCCGCTGCGCGCGGGCGCGAGCGACGCGGAGCTCGAGCGGATCGTGCGCGACGCGGTCTGGCGCAAGGAGCTCAAGCACCGCGTCAACGAGCCGGGCTTCGTCCAGCCGCCCCGCTCGATGAGCGCGATCGGCGGCTGACCTCCCACCACGAGTCGACGATCGCCTCGACGCCGGCGTCGAGGAGGACCGCGGCCCGCTCGGCCCGCTCCAGCTCGGGCACGAAGACGAGGTTGCCGAGCGTCGGGAACCCGGCGGCGACCGCCGACCGCGCGCCGCTCGGCGAGTCCTCGACCGCCAGCGCGTCGGCGCCCGCGACGCCGAGGCGCTCGCCCGCGTGGCGGTAGATCGCCGGGTCGGGCTTGCTCGTCGGGACGGGCAGCGAGTCCTCGGCGCTGAAGCGGACCTCGGGCGGGAACAGCGCAGCGAGGCCGGTCGCGTCGAGGCACGCGTCCAGCCGGGCGAGCGCGCTCGAGCTGACGAGCGCGAGCTCGCAGTGCCGCGCGATCGCGGTCAGCGGCTCGATGACCTCCCGGTCCGGGCGAAGGACCTCCGCGAGATGGGCGATCACCGCCCGCCGCTCCTCCTCCACCCACGGCTCGAGGTCCTCCTGCGCGAGCGCGACGCCGTGCTGCTCGGCGAGGTCGAGCGCGGTGGCCCGGAAGTTCCTGCCGACGGCGCGGGCCTTCAGCTCCTCGGGCTCGAAGCGCAGGTCGATGCCGAGCTCGGCCAGGAGGCGGTTCGTCACGCCGGCCGAGGCCACGAACGCGGGCTCCTCCGACGGGAACAGGCACCCGTCGGCGTCGCACAGCAGGACGCGCGTCACGCCGCGACGAGCTCGCCCGCCGCGAGCGCGGCGCGGACCCCGTGGCGCTCGATCGTCGCGAGCGCCACGGTCACATCCGCGACGAAGCCGTCGTCACCGGCCAGCGCGCCGAACGTCACGCGGTCGGTGAGCAGCCCGCGCGGGTCGCGGGCGAGCGCGCGCAGCCGATCGGCCGACGGGTCGTCGAGCCCGAGGCCGCTGCGGACGTGCGCGCAGAAGCCTGCGACCGCCAGCGTCAGCAGAGGGTGCGGCCGGCCGTGGCGGCGGTGCTCCGCGATCGACGGCAGCACGTGGCGCGGCACCTTCAGCGAGCCGCCGCGACAGAGCCGGTCAAGCTGGTCGGCGATCTTGGGGTTGGCGAGGCGGAGCAGCACCGTGCGCCGGTAGTCGACGAGGTCGAGTCCCGGCAGGCGGGGCAGCAGCGGAGCGATCTCGTCGCCCGTCAGGCGCTCGACGTAGTCGCCGAAGAGGGGATCGGCCATCGCCTCGTCGGTCGTGCGGAGCCCCGCCAGGGAGCCCAGGTGCCCGAGCGCGGAGTGCGTCGCGTTGAGCAGCCGGGTCTTGATCAGCGCGTACGGCCGCACGTCGGCGACGAAGCGCACACCCACCTCCTCGAGCGGCGGGCGGCCGTTGGCGAACGAGTCCTCGATCACCCAGTCGGAGTACGGCTCGGTCATCACGGGCCAGCGGTCGTGGACGCCGAACTTCCTCGCCAGGCGGGCCCGGTCCTTCTCGGTCGTCTTCGGGGTGATCCGGTCGACCATGCTGCTCGGGAACGTGACGTTGCGCTCGATCCAGTCCGCGAGACGCTCGTCGCGCAGCCGGGCGAAGCCCACGACGGCCGTCCGGGCGACGTCGCCGTTGGCCGGCATGTTGTCGCACGAGAGGATCGTGAGCCCCGGACGGCCGGTGCGGCGCCGGCGGGCGAGACCCTCCACGAGCAGGCCGAGCGCCGATCGCGGCGCCGTCGGGTCGGCGAGGTCGGCGGCGACCTCCTCGTCGTCGACGTCGAACTCGCCCGTCGACGGGTCGGCGTGGTACCCGGCGCCCGTCACCGTCATCGTCACGAGCCGCGTGCGGCGCTTCCCGATGGCCTTGACGGCGGCGCGCGGGTCGTCCGGCGCGAAGTGATAGCGCGTCATGGCGCCGACGATGCGCGCTCGGTCGCCGGCGGCGTCGCGTTCGACGACGGTGTAGAGGCAGTCCTGCGGGAGGAGAGCGTCCCGCATCGCGGCGTTGCGCAGCCCGATCCCGGTCAGGCCCCAGCCGCGCTCGCCGAGCCGCGCGAGCTCGTCGAGGTAGACGGCCTGGTGGGAGCGGTGGAAGTAGCCCACGCTCATGTGCACGACGGCGCGCGTCAGTGCGCCGCGGTCATAAGACGGAACCGCCACGCGGTCGGCGTGGCGGGGCAGGGTCAGATTGCTGAGGGGGAGATCGGTGTTCAGAGCGTGTGTTCTACCCGCTTACAGTGTGCCGCTCGCATGAGGGTTGTCTACCACAGCTACGAGGGTCGGTTCTCTGACAACCCGAGGGCGATCTACGAAGGCCTGCGGGCGCGTGACGACGGTCACGAGCACCTCTGGCTGGCCGATCCGGCCCACGCAGGCGGGTTCCCGGAGGGCGCCGAGACCATCCCGTACGGGACGCCGCAGTGCATCGAGGCGCTGGAGACCGCGGACGTCCTCGTGGCCAACACGCACACCGACCTCGTCTGGGAGAAGCGCCCCGGCGCCTTCTACCTCCAGACCTGGCACGGGACGCCGCTCAAACGCATTCACTGGGACGTTCTGTGGGCGCCGCCGGGGCGGCTGGAGCGGCTGCAGCGCGACGTCGAGCAGTGGGACTGCCTGCTCTCCCCGAACGCCGCCAGCACGCCGTTCCTGCGCCGGGCGTTCCACTACGAGGGCGAGGTGCTCGAGAGCGGCTATCCCCGCAACGACGCGCTGAGCGCGCCCGACCGCGACGAGGTGCGCGAGCGGGTGCGGCGCGAGCTGGGGATCGAGGACGGAAAGACGGCGGTGCTCTACACGCCGACGTGGCGCGACGACGTCGTGTTCGCCGAGGGCGGGAAGGCGTTCTCGCTCGAGCTGGACGTCGAGGGGTTCGCCGAGCAGCTCGGCGACGACCACGTCCTGCTGCTGCGCCTGCACTACATGCTCACCGGCCGGCTCGCGGCGGTGGAGCATCCGGCCGTGCGCGAGGTCTCCTTCCACCCCGACGTCGCCGAGCTCTACCTCGCCGCCGACGCGATGGTGACCGACTACTCCTCGACGATGTTCGACTTCGGCGTCACCGGCAAGCCGATGCTCTTCTTCACCTACGACCTCGACGACTACCAGGACCGCCTGCGCGGGTTCTACTTCGACCTCCCGCCCGAGGCGCCGGGGCCGCTGGTGGCGACGAACGAGGAGCTGTTCGCCGCGCTGCGCGACCTGCCGGCCGTGAGCGCGCGGTACGCGGACCGCTACGCCGCGTTCCGCGAGCGGTTCTGCCACCTCGAGGACGGGCGGGCGACGGAGCGGGTGATCGCGCGCCTGCCCTGATCGCGCACCGCGGCGCGTCGGGCCACGCGCCCGAGAACACGATCGCGGCGTTCGACCTCGCGCTCGCGCAGGGGACGGACGTCCTCGAGCTCGACGTCCGCGTCACCGGCGACGGCGAGCTCGTCTGCGTGCACGACCCGCTCGGCGACGAGGCGATCGCGGCGCTCCGCCCGCCGCGCCTCGAGGCCGTGCTCGCTCGCTACGGCGCCTCGACGCGCTACCTGGTCGACCTCAAGGATCCGGTGCCCGCGTGGGAGGGCCGGGTCGTCGGGCTGCTCGACCGGCACGGGCTCGGCCGTCGCGCGATGGTGCAGTCCTTCGACCTCGAGGCGCTCGAGCGCCTGCACCGCGCCGCGCCGTGGCTGGCGATCGCCGCGCTCTATCGCCGCGCGGACTCCGTCGGCCTCGAGGTCCGGGCGATCCCGCGGTTCGCGAGGGCCGTCGGCGTCCACCACCCGAACGTCGACGCCGCGTTCGTCGCCGCCGCGCACGCGCGACGCCTCGCGGTCCACCCGTGGACCGTCGACGACGCCGCCGAGGCCGAGCGCCTCGTCGCCCTCGGGGTCGAGGGTGTGATCACGAACGTGCCGGACGTCGTGCGGCCCGCGGTCTCAGCGGCGAAGGAGCACCTCGGCCACCGCGAGGTCCGCGCGCGTGTTGACGTTGAGCATCCGGTCCGCCGCCGCGTCGGCGTCCAGCACGACGGCGCCGAGACGGTCGAGCGTGAGCGTGAGGGGCTCGTCGCGGTCGGCCGCCTCGAGGCTGCCTAGCGCCTCGGCCGCGTAGGCGGCGCACAACGGATGCATGCGGCCCTCGCTGCGCGGGATGGCCGCGGGGGCGCCGTCCGCGACGACGTCGAGCAGCACCTCTAGCAGCGCGGGCGGGACGAGCGGCATGTCGCACGGCACCACGAC
>DASZDF010000573.1:0-2668 GCA_035942275.1 Solirubrobacteraceae bacterium
CCGGCATGGCGAGCGCGGGAGGGTACAGTCCGCCACCATGCCCGCGGATCCGGATTGCCTCTTCTGCAAGATCGTCGCCGGGGACCTGCCCGCCACCGTCGTGGACTCGGACGACCGGACGATCAGCTTCATGGACATCAACCCGGCCACGAAGGGCCACGCGCTCGTCATCCCGCGCGACCACGCCCCCGACCTCATCGCGATCCCGCAGGACGACCTCGACGCGTGCATGCGCGCGGCGCAGCGGCTCGCGAGGCGGGCGCGGGAGCGGCTCGGCGCCGACGGGGTGAACCTCCTGAACTCCTGCGGCCCCGCCGCGTGGCAGACCGTCTTCCACTTCCACGTCCACGTCGTGCCGCGCTACGAGGACGACCCGCTCGAGCTGCCGTGGACGCCGAAGCCCGGCGACGAGGAGGAGATCCGGGCCGCGGCCGAGGAGCTGAAGGCGTGACCGACCTGGGGCCGTGGCGCCTGGAGAGCGACGGGCCGCTCGCGGTCCTCACGATCGACAAGCCGCCGCTCAACCTCTTCGACGACGACGTGTTCGACGGCGTCCTGGCGGCGCTCGATCAGGTGCGCGAGCAGAAGCCGCGCGCGCTCCTGCTCCGCGCGGAGGGGAAGGTCTGGACCGGCGGCGTCGACGTCAACATGTTCCAGCGGCTCACGCCGGAGAGCGGCGCCGAGGTGTGGCGCCGCGGCTTCGAGCTGATCCAGGGCGTCGAGGACCTCCCGTTCCCGGTGATCTTCGCCGCGCACGGGCTCACGCTGACGTGGGGCTTCGAGCTCGCGCTCGCGTGCGACCTCGTCGTCGCGGCCGAGGGCGCGCAGTTCGGCCTGGTCGAGATCGTCGTGGGCCTCACGCCGTCGATGGGCGGGCCGCAGCGCCTCGCGGAGAAGGCCGGGCCGAACCGCGCGAAGGACCTCGTCATGAGCGGCCAGCTCTTCGACGCCGCGACGATGAAGGAGTGGGGCGTCGTGACGCGCGTCTGGCCGGACGCCGAGTTCGAGGAGAAGTCACGCAAGCTCGCGCTGCGCCTGGCCAACGGGCCGACGGTCGCGCACGCGGCGACGAAGCAGATCGTGAGGACGCAGAAGGAGGGCGGGGCGCGGGCGGCCGACGACATCGTCCCCGAGCTCGCCGGCAACCTGTTCGCCACCGAGGACCTGCAGCGCGCCGTCGCGTCCTTCCTCGAGAAGGGCCCGGGGCACGCGACGTACGAGGGTCGTTAGCGGCCGACCCGGCGCATCCCGCGCAGCGCGAACCCGCCGAGCAGGAGCAGCAGTGCCGCGAGCGCCAGGCCCGCGTGCCACGTCTCCGTCCAGTGCACCTCGAAGACGAAGCCCTGGCGGACGCCGTCGAGGATGTAGCGCGCGGGGTTGACGTCGGCGACCGACCGCAGCCAGTCGGCGAGCAGCGCCTCCGGCGCGTACGCGGTGCTGAAGAGGATCGACGCGAAGACCACGACCTGCATCAGCGGCGCGGCCTGCTGCGTCTTGAAGCGCAGCGCCATGATCACGCCCCAGCACGCGGCGGCCGCGGCGAAGCCCATGACGAACAGGTACGCGAGGAGCAGGCCGTCGATCCCCGGCCACTGCACGCCGATCGCGAAGCCGATGACGAGCACGAACGTCGACGGGAACAGCGCGCGCAGCGACGCCGACGCGACGATCCCGACGAGCAGCACCGGGCGCGGCGCGGGGCCGAGGAGCAGCCGGTCGAACCAGCCCTGCTCGATGTCGCGCGCGAGGTTCACGCCGGTCGCCGCGCCGCTGAACCCGGCGGCCTGGCACAGGCTCACCGGGATGATCCAGTCGGTGAAGTCGATGTCGGCGCCGAACAGCACGGCCGCCTGGCCGAACACGCCGTTGATGCCGATCAGGAAGATCGCGGGCGCGAGGATGCCCGGGATCGCGCCGCCGGGCACGCGCAGGATCTCGTTGAGAGCCCGGAACGCGAGGACGCGGATGACGCGGAGGTTCATCGCGAGCGTCATGCCTCGCGCAGCCTCCCTCGCAGCGCCCACAGCGCCAGCCCGACCGCGAACGCGGTGACCCCCGCCGCGGCGGCGAGCCCCTCGAGCACGACCGTCGCGTCGATCGAGTCGATGATCGGGTTGCGCATCCCCTCGGCGATGTAGCTCAGCGGGTTGTACTCGGCGACCCAGCTCGCGGGCGGGTCGAGCAGCCCGATGGGGAAGAACGCCGAGCTGACGAAGAGGATCACGAAGACGAGCGGGAAGATCCCCTGGACGATCGAGGGGTCCTTCGCCGCGAGCGCGAGCGCCTGACCGAACGCGCCGAAGCCGACGGCCGCGACGACGCCGACGAGGATGATCAGGAGCGCGCCGGGCACGCCGGCGTCGATCTCCGCCCCGAAGAGCAGCCCGACCGCCAGGAACCACAGCACCTGCGCCACGCCGATGATCGCGGTCGCGACGAGCCGCCCCAGGACGAGCGCGATCCGCGGGATCGGCGCCGCGACGAGGCGGTCGAAGAACCCGAGCTGGATCTCGAGGCCGACGGCGATCCCCGCGCCGACGCCGCCGAGCAGGATCGACTGGGTGATCGCCGCCGCGAGCTGGAAGTCGAGCATGCCGTCGCCCGCGGCGTCGAAGCCGGGGAGCCGGGTCGCCTGCTCCAGGCCGCCGACGTTCACGGCCAGGAACAT
>DASZDF010000574.1:0-2785 GCA_035942275.1 Solirubrobacteraceae bacterium
CGCAGCTCGGCCGCCTTCTGGAGGTCGGCCTCGCGCTCGGCGACCTCGGCGTCGTGCTTGGCGTGGTCGAGCTGCTCCTTGATCTCGCGGACGTGCTGGATCGCCGCCTTCTCGGCCTCCCACTGCGCCTTCATCTCGGCCGAGCGCTCACGCAGCTCGGCCAGGTCGCGCTCGATCGACTCGCGCCGGTCGAGCGACGACGGGTCGGTCTCCTTCTCGAGCGACGTGCGCTCGATCTCGAGCTGCATGACCCGGCGCTCGACCTCGTCGATCTCGACGGGGAGCGAGTCGATCTCGATGCGCAGCCGCGAGGCGGACTCGTCGATCAGGTCGATCGCCTTGTCGGGCAGGAAGCGATCGGCGATGTAGCGGTGCGACAGCGTCGCGGCGGCGATGATCGCGGTGTCCTGGATGCGCACGCCGTGGTGGACCTCGTAGCGCTCCTTCAGCCCGCGGAGGATCGCGATCGCGTCCTCGACCGACGGCTCGCCGACGACCACCGGCTGGAAGCGGCGCTCGAGCGCGGCGTCCTTCTCGATGTGCTTGCGGTACTCGTCGAGCGTGGTCGCGCCGATCGCGCGCAGCTCGCCGCGGGCGAGCATCGGCTTGAGGAGGTTCGCGGCGTCGACCGCGCCCTCGGCGGCGCCCGCGCCGACGATCGTGTGCAGCTCGTCGATGAAGAGGACGACCTGGCCCCCGGCCTCCTTGACCTCGTTGAGGACGGCCTTCAGGCGGTCCTCGAACTCGCCGCGGTACTTCGAGCCCGCGATGAGCGCGCCGATGTCGAGCGCGACGACGCGGCGGTCGCGCAGCGACTCGGGGACGTCGCCGGAGACGATCCGCTGGGCGAGGCCCTCGGCGATCGCGGTCTTGCCGACGCCGGGCTCGCCGATCAGGACGGGGTTGTTCTTCGTGCGCCGCGACAGGACCTGGACGACGCGGCGGATCTCGTCGTCGCGCCCGATGACCGGGTCGAGGTCGCCCGCGGCGGCCCGCTGCGTCAGGTCGACGCCGAACTTCTCGAGCGCCTGGAGCTTGTCCTCCGGCGCCTGGTCGGTGACGCGCTTGGTGCCGCGCACCTCGCCGATCGCCTTCAGCAGCTCCTCCTTCGGGGCGCCCGCGCTGCGCAGCGCGTCGCCCGCCTTCGAGCCGTGGCCGGCGAGGCTGAGGAGCAGGTGCTCGGTCGAGACGTACTCGTCCTTGAGCTCGCGCATCTCGTGCTCGGCGGCGCGGAGCACCTGGACGAGCTCGGACGACGGCTGGCCGCTGACCTCGCCGCCGGCGCCCATCGTCGGCAGCGCGTCGAGCGCCGCGCCCAGCGGGTTGCGGACCGCGGCGGGCGAGACGCCGAGCTTGTTGAGGACGGAGGGGACGATCCCAGGACCACCGGCCGACCCCCATTGCGAACCCCGTTCCGTTCCGGCGGCCGGCGGTGCCCCCTCGAGGAGCACGGCGAGCAGGTGCTCGGGGGTCACCTGCGGGTTGTTGCGCTGCTCTGCCAGCCGGCCGGCGGCCGCGATGGCCTCCTGCGACTTGATGGTGAAGCGGTCCGGGTTCAAGGCTTTCTTGGTTCCTCGTACGAAATCTCAGTGGGACGGACTGAGATTGTAGCCGTGTTCAGCCGCGGGTCAAGCCGGGTAGCCGTCGTGCATGGCTTCCGAGAAGAGCACTCCCGGTCCCGCCTTCCCCGCCGGGCTGGTCGGCGGCCTGGTCGCCGCGGTCGTCGTCATCGCGGTCGCGTGGGCGACGATGGGCGCCGAGGTCGCGATCCCGATCACGGTGCTCGCCGTCATCTGCGTCGGCGCCGCGCTCGTCTTCCGCACGATGGGCACCGGCGGGCCGCGGGCCGCGGCCGACAGCTCGGAGGGCGGCCTCCCGCGGCTCCCCGCCGACGAGCAGCGCCCGCTCGGCGACACCCCGCAGGCACACGACGAGATCAGTCCGCACGACCTCCCGCCCGACCACCCCGGCCGCCGCGCGGCGGAGGAGATGGCCGAGGGCGACGAGGGCGAGACCGCCGGGATGGCCGAGGGCGGCGCCGCCGGCGCCGGCGGCCCGGAGGAGGGCAGCGGCGAGCGGGAGCCGACGGGCGAGGCGAAGCACGGCGCCCGCACCGGCGACTGAGTCGAAAAGACTGGGGTGCCACCCCAGGACGCTTCGCGGCAGGATGCCGCTGTGACGTACAAGGACGGGCTCGGCACGGGGCGGTGCCGGGCCCGTTCGCCTCTCTAGAGGTGCCGCTGGCGCACCGGCACGACCTCGCCGCGCCGGTAGGGCACGAGCTCGCCGCGCAGCTTGCGTCGGGTCAGGTCGAGCTCCTTGCGCGTCTCGGCCAGCTCGCGCTCGAGCGCCTCGGCCTTGCGGCGGGTGCGCGCGAGCTGCCCCTCGAGCTCGAGCACGCGCTCGACGCCCGCGAGGTTGAGCCCAAGCTCCGCGGTCATCTCCTGGATGCGCCGCAGCCGCTCGACGTCGGCCTGCGAGTACAGCCGCGTCCCCTTCGGCGACCGCTTGGGCGTGATCAGCCCGCGCGCCTCGTACATGCGAAGCGTCTGCGGGTGCATGTCGGCCAGCTCGGCCGCCACGGAGATCATGAACACCCCGCGGTCGCTCGAGACCTTCGCGGTCACCCGGGTGGTCCTGCGGGCCGCCATCACGCCGCCCCGCGCGCCTCGCGCATCAGCCGCTCGCGCGGGTTGCCGTTCATCGTCCGCGACAGGGCGTCGACCGCGTCGCGCTGCTCGGCCGAGAGGGCGCTCGGCACGTCGATCACGAAGCGGTAGTGGAT
>DASZDF010000575.1:0-2238 GCA_035942275.1 Solirubrobacteraceae bacterium
ACCGGGATCAGCGCGGCCGCCATCACGAGCAGCAGCTTCGTCTTGGCGCTCAGCCCGCGCAGGTCGTCGTAGAGGCCGATCGCCGCGACGATCGGGATCCCGATCACGATCCCGACGAGCGGCCCGCGCAGGTCGACGAAGACGAGGACTGGCACGAGTATCCCGACGGCGATCGCGAGCCCGCCGATGCGCGGGATCGGGCGCGTGTGCACGCGCGGCCGGTCGCGATCGGGCACGTCGAACGCGCCGACGCGGATGGCGATCCGCGCGACGAGCGGCGTGAGGAGCATCACGAGGACCGCCGCGCTGAGCAGCCCCCACGCGACCGCCCCCTCGTCCGCGAGGGCGGCGAGCGTGTCCGCGAAGGACATGCCCACATGATTCCACGCGGGGCGTCGGCGGCCTCCCCGCAGAGCGGCTCCGCCGGCGATCCGCGGCGTCCCGCCGGGGACAGGCGCCGCCGCTCCGCCGCCTCCCCCGCGATCATCCGCGCGTGGACTTCGAGCGCATGCGCGAGCAGTCCGGCCGCCGGATCGCCGCGCTCGGCATCGAGGGCGAGGTGCCGGAGTGGCTCCCGTTGCTCAGCGAGAGCGACGTCGCGTACCTCCGCCCGGTCGAGCAGGCGGTCGCGCGCACGCATGCCATCGCGGCGGCGCTCGCGGTGCAGGAGGGCGCGCCGGCGGAGGCGGTCGCGGCGGAGGTCCGCCGGCACGACCTCGAGCGCTGGCTCGCGGGGCCGGAGCGCGATGTGCTGCGCCACCACCTGGGCGAGGCGCCGCTCGCCGGCGACGACCTCGTCATTGCCGAGGCGAACCTCGGCTGGCAGCAGGAATGCCTGTGGGCGCTGCTGTGGGCGCTCGGGATCGTCGAGGAGCTGCGGGCGGACGCGTTCTGCGGCGACGCGAGCCACTACCGGCGCCTCAGCCCGACCGGCCGACCGGGCGACACGGTGCCCGGCGTCGCGCTGCGCCCGCACGAGGAGCTCGCCGCGGAGCTCGACTTCCTCTACTGCCTCCACTGGCATGCGCGCGAGCGCCGCCTGCGCGGTCACCCGCAGGTCGCGGAGGACCCGCTGCGCGAGGGGATGGTCGAGGAGCGCCGGCGCCCGATCGAGTGGCTGTTCACCGAGGAGGAGTGGGAGGAGATCTCGCTCGACACGTAGGCTGCCGCGCCGATGGGCGGTCTTCTCATCCTCGGCGCGGGGTACATCGGCGGGGCGCTCGCGGCGCGGGCGCTCGACGAAGGGCACGAGGTCACGCTCGCGGACAACTGGTCGGCGACGGGCGAGGCGCAGGTGGCGCCGCTCGCGCAGCGCGGCGCACGAATCGCGACCGCGGACATCCGCTTCCGGCGCGACGTCGACACGCTGCTCGAAGGCGCGCCCGAAGCGATCGTGCTCCTCGCCGCGCAGGCCAGCCGGCCGCTCGCCGACAGCGACCCCGAGTACACGGAGCAGACGAACTGCACCGGGGTGCGGCACGTCGCGGAGGCGGTCGCGGCCGCCGGCGGGCCGCCGGTCGTGTTCGGCAGCTCGCTGCACGTCTACGGCGGCGGGCTGAGCGGGACCGTCGGCGCGGAGCACCCGTACGGCGACCAGGGTGACCTCGCGCACCTCTCGAAGGTCTACGGCGAGCTCGTCCTGAAGATGCACGCGCGCCGCGGCGGCTTCCCGCTCGCGCTCGCGCGGCTGGGGATCGTCTACGGCGCGAGCCCGGTCGAGCACGACCGCCCCGAGTCGGTGACCGTGATCGACAAGTTCCGCCGCCTCGCCGCCGCCGGCGAGCCGCTCACGCTCGACGACGGCGGGCGCGCGACGATCGGCGCGGTGCACGTCGACGACGTCGGGCGGATCCTGCTCGGGCTGGACGGGGGCGGGCCGGTCAACGTCGCGGCCGAGACGCTCACGGTCGCCGACGTGGCCGCGCTCGCCGAGGGGCGCGAGCCCGCGGGCGGAGCGACGTGGACGGTCGACTCGCCGTTCGCCTACGAGCACTCGGTCGCGGAGTACCTGCGCGCATGAGGATCCTCGTCACCGGCGCCACCGGCTACCTCGGCTGGCGGCACGTCGTGCTGCTCCGCGAGCGCGGGCACGAGGTCACCCCGCTCGCGCGGCCCGGGCACCGCCCGCGCACCGCCGCGCGAGAGCTCGACCCGGTCGAGCACGACCGCCCGGAGTCGGTGACCGTGATCGACAAGTTCCGCCGCCTCGCCGCCGCCGGCGAGCCGCTCACGCTCGAC
>DASZDF010000576.1:0-1906 GCA_035942275.1 Solirubrobacteraceae bacterium
GAGGACGGCGGCGCGCGCCATCGCGCAGGCGCGGCCGGCGTTCGCGCCGCGGGCGATCGCGGCGACGACGCAGCGGCGGACCACGCTCGGGCGCTTCGGCGTGTCGCGGACCACGACGACGCGCTCGATCGACGCGGGCAGCGTTCGCCAGGCCTCGAGGTAGCCGGCGACCTCGGCCTCGTAGCCGCCCTTCACGCGCGCGCGGTGCTGCGAGACGAAGAGCGTGTCGACGCCGGGGTGCGCGGTCAGCCAGGCGTGGACGGCGGCGCGCCAGCGCAGGCACTCGCCGGTCAGGCCGTCGCGCAGCCTCGGCGTCGCCGCCGACAGCGCGCAGCCCGCGCGCGTCAGCGAGAAGCCGGCCCATCCGCGCTGCTCCGCGACCGGTCCGAGCGCCGACCGCCAGTGCGTCGCGTGGCTGTCGCCGATGAGCGCGATCCGCTTGTACGCCGTGTTCTCGGGCGCGCCGAACTCGCAGACGAGCGGGTACTGGCGGCGGGGGATCCGGCACGGCGCGTTCGGGAGCCGGAGCGCCTGGGCCGGCGTGGGCCTCACCATCCGCAGCAGGCGCGGGTTGTGGCAGCGCTGGATGTGGTCGCGGGCGGCGGCGCCGAAGCAGCGCGGGGCGGTCCCGGCGTCCGCGGCGGGAAGGAGGGCAGCCGCGAGGGCCAGCATCGGAATCGCTCTGCGCACGACCGGGTCGATGCTAGAACGACCGAGGGGCCCGCCGAAAGCGGGCCCCTCGGGTCCAGAGAGAAGCGGTGGGACCGCTTCGCTACATCATGCCGCCCATGTCGGGCATGCCGCCGCCGCCCCCGTGGCCGTCCTTCTCGGGGACCTCGGCGACGATCGCCTCGGTGGTGAGGATGTTCTTGGCGATCGAGGCCGCGTTCTGCAGCGCGGAGCGCGTGACCATCGCCGGGTCGATGACGCCGTCGGCGACGAGGTCGACCATCTCGCCGGTCTGGGCGTTCAGGCCCTTGCCGTCGTCGCTGCGCCGGATGTCGCTGATGACGACCGAGCCCTCGAGCCCGGCGTTCTCGGCGATCTGACGGAGCGGCTCCTCGAGCGCGCGGAGCACGATCTTCGCGCCCGTCCGCTCGTCGTCCTCGAAGGCGTCGAGGTTGATGGCCTCCGACGCGCGCAGCAGCGCGGTGCCGCCGCCCGGGACGATGCCCTCCTCGAGCGCCGCGCGGGTGGCCTGGAGGGCGTCCTCCACGCGGTGCTTCTTCTCCTTCATCTCCGTCTCGGTGGCCGCGCAGACCTTCACGACCGCGACGCCGCCGGACAGCTTGGCGAGGCGCTCCTGGAGCTTCTCGCGGTCGAAGTCCGAGTCGGTGCTCTCGATCTCGGTCTTGATCTGGTTGATGCGGCCCTTGATGGCCTCGGTGTCGCCGTTGCCGTCGACGATCGTCGTGGTGTCCTTCGCCACGACGACGCGGCGGGCGCGGCCGAGCTGCGAGATCTGCGTGTTCTCGAGCTTGAGGCCCATCTCCTCGGTGATGACCTCGCCGCCGGTGAGGATCGAGATGTCCTCGAGCATGCGCTTGCGTCGGTCGCCGAAGCCCGGCGCCTTGACGGCCACGCCCGTGAACGTGCCGCGCAGCTTGTTCACGACGAGCGTCGCGAGGGACTCGCCCTCGACGTCCTCGGCGATGATCAGCAGCGTCTTGCCGGACTGGATGATCGACTCGAGGACGGGAAGGATGTCCCGCACGGAGCCGATCTTCTGGTTGGCGATGAGGATGTACGGATCCTCGAGGACGGCCTCCATGCGGTCCTGGTCGGTGACCATGTAGGGCGAGATGTAGCCCTTGTCGAACTGCATGCCCTCGGTGAACTCGAGGTCCATGCCGAACGTCTGGCCCTCCTCGACGTTCACCACGCCGTCCTTGCCGACCTTCTCGAT
>DASZDF010000577.1:0-2876 GCA_035942275.1 Solirubrobacteraceae bacterium
GAGATGGAGGAGGTGCCGGCGTGAGACATCTCATCAGCGTCGAACGCGACCTCGACCGCGAGCGCATCGAGCGGATCGTGTCGCTCGCCGCCTCGTTCGAGGAGGTCGCGCACCGGGAGATCAAGAAGGTCCCGGCCCTGCGCGGGCGGACCGTCCTCAACCTCTTCTACGAGGCCTCGACCCGGACGCGGTCGTCGTTCGAGCTCGCCGCGAAGCGGCTGAGCGCCGACGTCGTGAACTTCGCGGCCAGCGGGTCGAGCGTCGAGAAGGGCGAGTCGCTCAAGGACACCGTCCTCACGCTCTCCGCCCACAAGCCCGACGTCGTCTGCGTGCGGACGCCGTGGGCGGGCGCCGCGGACCTCGTCGCGAAGTGGAGCGGCGCCTCGGTCGTCAACGCCGGCGACGGCAAGCACGAGCACCCGACGCAGGCCCTGCTCGACGTCTACACGCTGGTCCGCAAGCTGGGCTCGCTCGACGGCGCGAACATCTGGATCGTCGGCGACGTCCTGCACTCGCGGGTCGCGCGGTCGAACATCCTCGCCTTCCAGCGGATGGGCGCCTCGGTCACGCTCGCCGGGCCGCCGACGCTGATCCCGCGCGGGATCGAGCACCTCGGCTGCAACGTGCGCTACGACCTCGACGACCTGCGCGAGGCCGACGTCGTCTACGCGCTGCGGATGCAGAACGAGCGCATCGACCAGCCCTACCTGCCGTCGCTGCGCGAGTACGCGGCGCGCTTCCAGGTCAACGGCCGGCGGCTGCACCCGCGGCAGGTGCTCATGCACCCCGGCCCGGTCAACCGCGGGATCGAGCTGAGCGGCGAGGTCGTCGACTCGCCGCAGGCGGTGATCACCGCGCAGGTCGAGGGCGGGGTCGTCGTCCGGATGGCGGTGCTCTACGAGCTGCTCGAGGGCGCGCGGTCGCCGGACGGCGCCGCGGCGCGGCCGACGAGCGGCTTCACCGGCGGGGCCCGGGACCCCCAGCTCGCATGAGCGCGCCGCCGCTGGTCCACAGGGTCTCGCCGCCCGCGAGCGTCCTCGTCCGGGGCGCGCACGTGCTCGACCCGCGCACGGACATCGACGCGCCCCACGACGTGCTGATCCGCGACGGCGTCATCGCCGAGCTCGGCACGCCCGGCTCGATCGAGGCGCCGGCCGGCGTCGAGACGGTCGACGGCGAGGGGCGCCACCTGCTGCCCGCCTTCGTCGACCCCCACGTCCACCTGCGCACGCCCGGCCAGGAGCACAAGGAGGATCTCGACACCGGCACCCGCGCCGCGGCGGCCGGCGGGTTCTGCGCGGTGATCGGCATGCCGAACACCGACCCGGTCGTCGACAGCGCGCCGATCCTGCGGGCGCTGCGCGACGCCGCCGCCCGCGAGGCCCGCATCCCCGTCGGCTTCACGCCGTGCATCACACAGGGGATGAAGGGCGAGCAGCTCACGGAGATGGCCGAGCTGCGCGACCTCGGCGCAGTCGGGTTCACCGACGACGGCAGGCCGGTGACGAACGCCGGGATCCTGCGGCTGGCGCTCCAGTACCAGCGGATGGTCGGCGGCGTGCTCGCGCTGCACGAGGAGGACCCCGCTCTGAGCGGGCGCGGCGCGATGCACGAGGGCGTCGTCAGCGCGATGCTCGGCATCACGGGGATCCCCTCGATCTCGGAGTCGACGATGATCGCCCGCGACGCGGCGATCGCCGGCTACGAGGGCGGGCGGATCCACGTCCAGCACGTCTCCTGCGCCGAGTCGGTGGAGGCGATCGCCGACGCGAAGGGCCGCGGCGTGCAGATCACGGGCGAGGCGTCGCCGCACCACCTCGTCCTGACCGACGAGGAGGTCCGCTCCCTCGACACGCGGATGAAGATGAACCCGCCGCTGCGCTCCGAGCGCGACCGGCAGGCCATCGTCGACGCGCTCCGCGACGGGACGCTCGACTGCATCGCCACCGACCACGCCCCGCACGCGCGCGACGAGAAAGAGGTCCCGTTCGAGCAGGCGCCGATGGGGACCACCGGCCTCGAGACCGCGTTCGCCTCGGTCCACACCGAGCTCGTCGTCCCCGGCGTCCTGCCGCTGGGCCTCGTCGTCGAGCGCATGACCGCCGGCGCGGCGCTCTTCGGCCTGGACGTCCCGCGGGTGGAGGTCGGGCGCCAGGCGGACGTCACGCTGGTCAACCTCGACGCCGAGTGGACCGTGGGCGAGGACGGCTACGAGAGCCGCTCGGAGAACTGCTGCTTCGGCGGCCGGCGGCTGCGGGGGCGCGTCCTGCTGACGATCGCTGCGGGCTCGGTCGCCTACCGGCAGCGCGCGTTCGCGCTGAGCGCCGCGTGAGGCGGGCCTGATGCTCGCCCGCGACCGCACGACGCTCGTCGTCGTCGACCTCCAGGAGGCGTTCCGCAAGGCGGTGCCGGACTTCGAGGAGGTCGCCCGCCGGGCGGCGACGCTCGTCGAGGGCGCCCGCATCCTCGGCGTGCCGGCGATCGTCACCGAGCAGTACCCGACGGGACTCGGCCGCACGGTCGACGAGGTCGGGCTGAACGGCGAGCCGGTGCTCGAGAAGACGGTGTTCGCGGCGTCGCAGGCCGAGGGGTTCGACCTCGAGGGCCGCGACCAGGCGCTGGTGTGCGGGATCGAGGCGCACGTCTGCGTCCACCAGACCGTCGAGGACCTGAGTGCCAAGGGCGTCGAGGTCCACGTCGCCGCCGACGCGATCGCCTCGCGCGATCCGGCCAACAAGGTCGTCGCCCTCCAGCGCGCCGAGCGCGCGGGCGCGGTCCCGACCACCACGGAGATGGCCCTGCTCGAGCTGTGCGGCCGCGCGGGCACCCCCGAGTTCAAGACGATCCAGAGGCTCATCAAGTGACGGCTTACGTAT
>DASZDF010000578.1:0-10321 GCA_035942275.1 Solirubrobacteraceae bacterium
CCCCCCGTCCGCGCGGCCACGGCTCGTCTCCTTCTCCGACACACGGCCCTGGCGCACGCGGCTTCCGGCCTTCCCCGGCGCGACGCCTTCCCGCGTGCAGCGACGGGCGATCTGGCGCCGGTTGATCCGCGACCACTCGTAGGAAGGATCGGTGGTGCTGTCGCAGGCGACGACGAGCAGCGCCATCGCCTTGACGTCCGGCGACTTCGGCCCCTGCGGCTCGTGGATGTAGAGCTTCACGCGCTTGACGCCGCGCCGGGCGAACAGCCGGCGGAGGATCTGCACGGCGGCGTCGAGTTGGCGTCCGCGGCCGTGCGGCCCGCTGACGTACCGTGCGCTGCACGTCCCGTCGCGGCAGTCGGCGCCGATGAGGGCGGGCGGCGCGCCCGGCGAGGGGCCCAGCGTCTCGTTGACGATCCGCGCGACGCCGGCCCCTTCGGCCGTGACGTCGTTGGGGTACGCGACGTTGTCGGTCGTCGGGTAGTCGGGGGCTCGTCCGGCGCCCCGCTCGCGCTCGCGCGCCGACTTGCGGTCCTCGGCACGTGCCCTGCCTTCGCCGGGCTCGGGATCGGGGAGCGGCTCGCCCACCCCGGGCCCGACCTCCTCCGCCGCGCCCGTCGTGACCGCCGCGGTCGGCTTGCCGGCGCCCTCCTCGTCGCCGCTGCCGCTGAGCCCGACCATCGCCACCGGGATCGCCAGCGCGACCGCGACGACCAGCGCAGCGAGGCGCCAGGCGCCCCTCACGGGGTCGCCTCGGGCAGCTCGCTGGCGTCCTTCGCGGCCGGGTCGTCGGGCGCGACCGGCTCCTGCCTGCGCCGCTTGCCCTGCTCGAACCCGCCCACGTCGCAGACGTTGGAGAGGATCTGCGCGCCGGTCGCGGACTCCCAGTCCACGTCGTCGCGTCCCGTACGGTCGCAGGTGGTCTCGAGCAGGGGCGACCCGGTCGGGGTCTCCTCGTCGGCCTTGGCCGGGACGCCGGCCCTCACGGCGTCGCGCGTGACGAGCATCGAGATCCTCTGCACGTCGGTGCGGGCGAAGATGGGGGCCAGCAGGTCGCGCTGGTCCTGGAGGACGCGGCCCCTCCCGCTGAGGCCGATCGAGTACACGACGGCGCAGGTGTCGCCCTTGCACTCCACGGATTTGAGGATGGGGTCGCGGAACCTGTTCACGTCACCGGTGTCGCCCTTGATCTCGACGCCCGTGACGATGTCGCCGATCTCCTTCTCGAGCGGCGAGGGCGGCTCGGCGGTCGTCCGGCCGCCGCGCGAGCCGTCGTCATCCCCGCCGAGCAGGGCGAGGAGACCGACGGAGTAGGCCGCCACGACGAGGATCGCGGCGGCGGCCTGGAGGGGGATGGGGAGGCGGCGGAAGCGCCGCCATCCCCGTGCCAGCGGATGCGATCGCGCGTCAGGCGACTACCGGTTCACCACCGTGACGCTGCCACCGAAGACGCACTGGTCGTTGGCGGCGCCCAGGACGCCGATGCCGGCGTACGCGTTGAGGATGAACTCCGCCCCCGACGACGTCGCGACGTACACGCTCCCGCTCTGGAACGCGTTGACCCAGTCGTCCTCCGGCTCGAACCGCTTGTCCTGCGCGTTCGCGTTGCCGGACGCGTCGGGGCCCTGGTCCTCGCCGATGGACGGGTCGGTGTCGTCCGCGTCACCGGCGACCCGGACCTCCGGGTCCTGAGACGTGGCGATCGCCATGTGCTTGCCCTCGCCGCCGGTGTCGTCGTCCGGGTCCTCGATCGATGTCGTCGTGTTCCCGAACCCGGCGTTGACGTTCATGCGCCGGCCGTGGCGCCCCGAGAACGAGAAGTTCCCGTCGGGCCGATCCAGGTACAGCAGGATCTTGGCCTCGTCGCCGTCGCCGTCCGGGTTGCGGAAGTCGAAGTCGTTCCCGCCGCCGTCCGGCACGCCGTCGTTGTCCGCGTCGTGGTTCGGCAGGTCGCCGTTGCCGTTCGTGGTCTGGCGGCACAGCGCCCGGATGCGCACGCCGCCGACCTCGAGGAGGTCGAACTGCTGCGTCGAGCCCTCGTTGTCGCCGGGTTCGGCCTCCGGGCCGTCGATCGTCGCCGTGCCGAGCGCGAGCGTCTTGCGCGGGATCTTGACCGAGTCCGACGAGCCGGGCGGGCCCGCGGGACCGGCGGGGCCGGGCGGGCCGGGCGCGCCGCGGGTGTCATCCGCCGCGACCCGGAGCCTCTGGCCCGAGACGTGGCAGTTCGCGCGGTCGTTGGTCTCGTCGATGACGTTGCGCACGTCGGCGCACACGATCAGGAAGTAGTCGCCCTGGCGGAAGGCCGGCGGGATCTCGATCACCATGCGGCGGGTGGTGGAGCGGCCCGGGCTGAGCGCGCGGACGCGGCGCTGGCCGACGCGGCGGCGCCGGTCGTCGGCGCTGAGGACGCGGCCCACGGAGAGGTACGCGCGCGCGAGCGACACCTGACGGGCGCGGCCGCGGCCCTGGTTGTCGACCGTGAAGGAGGCGAGGAAGTCGCCGTCGAGCGGGACGAAGTCGGGCGGCTCGGCGGCCGAGGAGACGACGAGGTCGGGCTTCGGGACCTGCGCCGATGCGGGGACGGCGAGAGCCGCGTACGACACGCACGCCAGCGCCACCACTGGCACCTGGCGAAGAATCCGACGCATGCATCCTCCTCTCGTGGGCCCCCCGGGCGGCTCTGACCATACTCCCCGCCTTGGACGCCCGCAATGCGGGCGAGGCGGCGCGACTTGACGGACCACGGCGCCGACCAGTAGAAGAGCACGTCCTTTGGCGTCGGTGAGGGGGGAACCTGCATGGCGGTAAGCGCGGCGGCGGCCACGGCCGAGCCCGAGAGCGAGCGCGCCCGCGGCCTGTCCGCGGCGTTCCTGCTCGCCTATCTCGTCGCGGCCACGGCGCTCGTGCTCCTCGTGCACTTCGGCGGGATCTGGAACATCCTCGCCAACACGCGCCTGCTCGACGTGCTCGGCCGCGGCGGCATCATCGCGATCACCGACACGGACCAGGGCATCGTCCAGGGGATCCCCGACCCCGAGTACTACCTGCTGGCCACCCAGCCGATCGACTGGGAGCTCCTCCTCGTCGCGGCGGGGCTGTTCCTGCTGATGTGGGGCGCGAAGGCGGCGGAGTTCCACGGTCTCTGCCGCTTCGTCGGCCTCGACGGCTCGGCCGGGCAGCACGCCCGCGCGTGGTTCTACGGGCACGGCGTGAACCGGCTCGTCCCGTACGAGGCCGGCCAGGTCGCCAAGGCGGAGGTGCTCGAGGGCCAGGGCGCCGACCCCGTGCGCGCGGCGCAGGCGGTGCACCTCTCGTCGCTCATGATGATCCTGCAGATCGGCGTGCTCGCGCTCTACGGCGTGTTCGCCGTCGGCTTCGGGACCTGGTTCGCGCAGCTCTTCTGGGCGTTCGTGATCCTCGGCGTCGCGTACCTGATGACGCGTCCCGAGCGCAAGGAGGCGCGCGCGTCGCGCCGCCAGGCGCTGCGCGCGGCCGCGGGCGCGCTCCAGGTCCTCGTCCAGCGCCCGCTGACCTTCCTGCGGCTGCTGCTGTTCGGGACGCTCTCGATCCTGCTGATCGACGCCGCCGCCTACGCGATCTCGCAGGCCTTCAGCAACACGACCGTGATCATGAACGTCGAGGGCGACAACATGCTCATGGCGGTGATCGCCGGCTACATCGCGCGCCTGGTGCAGTTCACGCCGGGCGGGCTCGGCCAGTGGGAGTGGGGCTTCGCCGCCGCGCTGTACGTCGGCGGGCTGGGCTTCCCGGAGGCGGCCACGATCGCACTGCTCGTCACCGTCTTCCGCTACCTCGTCGGCGGGCTCGTGTACGCGGCGGTGACGCTCGGCTACGGCGTCGAGACGAACCTGAGGCAGGTGCTCGCCCGATTCAGCGGCACCGCGGGCGGCGGGGGCCGGGCATGAGCGGCACGCAGGACGCGCCGCGGGGCGCGGCCGCGACCGAGGTCGCCGCGAGCTCTCCGTCGCTGCCGCTGCGCGGCCTGCCGCAGGCGCCGAGCGCCGGGCGCGTGTGGTCGCGCGCGCTGGTGCTGCTCGGCGTCGCCATCGCCGTCTGGGCGCTCGACCAGATCGCCAACCTCTTCATGGACCTGTGGCTGCTGGAGAGCCTCGGCTACGAGGACGTCTTCTGGACCAACTTCCGCGTCGAGGCGGGCCTGTTCGCGGTGGCCCTCGGCCTGCTCACCGCCGCGATCGCCGCGCCCGCCTTCGCGCACGGCCTCTCGCGTGCCGCGAAGCGTCGCGCGATCGGCGTCGGGGTCATGGTCGGGGTCGTCCTCGGCGTCGGGCTCGCCAGCCGCTACCGCGACTTCCTGCTGCTGTTCGAGGGCCACGCGTTCGGGCGCGAGGATCCGGTCTTCGAGAAGGACATCGGGTTCTACGTCTTCGACCTGCCCGCGATCAAGACGATCATCCACGCGGTCGAGGACCTCGCGGTCATCGGCATCGTGGCGAGCATCGTCGGCGCGGCGCTGAGCCCGCGCGAGGACCTGCGGCCGGCAGGGCTCGGGCGACTGCGCCGCGTGCTCGGACGGGTCGCGCACCCGCTGACGGTCTTCTGGGTCGGCGTGCTCGGCGTCGCGATCGCCGCCGACATCTGGTTCCACCGCTACGACCTGCTGACGAAGGACAACGTCGACTCCGGGCTGCCGAACGGCGCGCAGGTGCTCGACGCGAACGGGTTCTTCTCGACGAACAACCTGCTGTGGGTCGAGACGTTCGCCGAGCTCCTGTTCACGGCCGCGGTGATCGGGATCCTGCTCGCGCTGCGCAAGGCGGTGACCCGGCCCGGCGCCACGTCGTGGAGGCGGCGCACCGAGCGGCGGCGCCTCGCGCTCGCGCTGCTGCCGGGCCTCGTCGTCTCGATCCTGTTCACGATCGGCGTCTCGCTGCGCGACGACTTCGAGGTCCAGCCCAACGAGCCGGTCGTGCAGCTCCCGTTCATCCAGCGCCACATCGATGCGACCAACCGCGCCTACGGGATGGATGACGTGGAGACCAGGCGCTTCGTCCCCAACGGCCCGGGCGACCCGAAGCCGAAGCTCGAGGACCTGCTCGCGAGCCCCGCGATCCGCAACGCGCCGCTGTGGCCCGGCTACCACGCGAGCCTCGAGCGCCAGGTCGACCCCGAGTACCTGAACCGGATCCTGCTGAAGCAGGGCGACCCGACGATCTACGGCCCGACGATGGAGACCTACCAGCAGCAGCAGAAGCTGCGGCCGTACTACGACTTCATGGACATCGACACCGTCCGCTACAACGTCGCCGGCCCGGACGGCGAGGCCGAGCCGCGACTGTACGCCTCGTCGGTGCGCGAGCTGCCGCTGGTCGAGCCGCAGCCGTGGCTGGCGTGGTGGGGGCAGCGGTACATGCTGTTCACCCACGGCTCCGGCCTCGTGATGAACCTGCTGGCGGGCGTGAGCCCCGAGGGCTACCCGCAGTTCGCCTCGCGCGACATCCCGTCGCGGGTCGACGACGACGCGCTGAAGGTCGACAACCCCGCGGTGTACTACGGCGAGGGCGCGGGCTCGATGGCGTACTCGAACGTGCAGGACATCCAGGAGCACGACTTCCCGACGGAGGAGGGCCGCGCGCAGATCGCGTACCCGCGCGAGGTCGACGCGGGCGTGGAGCTCGACAGCCCGCTCAAGCGCGCGGTCTTCGGCTGGAAGAGCCGCCAGTTCATGGAGATCTTCTTCTCCGACCTGATCAAGAGCGACTCCCGGGTGCACTACTTCCGGACGCCGCTCGAGCGCCTCGAGGCGGTCGCGCCGTTCCTGTGGGGCGACACCGATCCCTACGCCGTCACCCGCGGCGACCGGATCACGTGGATGCTGAACGGCCTGACCTACACGGACGACTACCCGTACTCCATGCGGCAGGAGCTGGGGGACAAGTCCTACGTCCGGACGCCGACGCAGCGCGACAGCCGGTGGGTCAACTACGTGCAGGACTCGGTGAAGGGCACGGTCGACGCGTTCACCGGCCAGATCGACCTCTACAAGTGGAAGGACGAGCCGGTCGTCGACACGTGGGCCGACATCTACCCGGACCTCTTCAAGAACCGGGACGCGATGCCCGACCGGCTGGCGGAGCAGGTCCAGTACCCGCCGCAGCTCATGCACATCCAGTTCGACGACACGTTCATCTACTCGCACATGAAGGACCCCCTGACGCACTTCAGCCAGGAGGACCTCTTCGACGACGGCGACGAGGTGAAGGGACCGGTCATCGAGGGGCTCGAGGGCGAGCCGCTGAACTTCTCGATCGAGCCGTACTACTGGATGGCGGAGACCGGCAAGGGGCCGCTCCCGCGCTCCGCGCCGCCGACGCAGTTCGCGATGTCGACGATCTTCACGCCGGAGAGCGCGCTGAACCTCCGCGCCGTGATCACCGCGTACCAGGAGGGTCGCGACTACGGGAAGCTGTCGATGGCGGTCGTGCCCAAGGGCGAGTTCCACCCCGGCCCGGAGCAGGCCGACGCCGCGATCGACCAGGATCCGTTCATCTCGCAGCAGATCGGCTTCTGGTCGCGGCGCGGGCTGGAGGTCATCCGCGGCCATACGACGCCGCTCATCGTCGAGAACGAGATGCTCTACGTCGAGCCGCTGTTCGTGCGGTCGGTGCAGAACCCGGTGCCGCAGCTCGAGCGCGTCATCGTCGTGTTCCGCGGTGACGCGTTCATGGGGCGCGACCTGGAGGAGGCGTTGCGCGAGGCGATCGTGGGCCGTGCGCGCTTCCCGATCCGCCCCGGGCCGGAGCTGGGCGGGGAGCCCGGCTTCGCGCCGAACGGCGACCGGATCTACGCGCCCGGGGAGGTCGACCGTCCCGCGCCGCTGAACGAGACCCCGCGCACGCCGGGCGAGGAGACCACCGGCGGCCGGCCCGCCGACGCCGGGCCGCGAGGCTGAGCGGGCTGCGAGACTGCGGCCGTGCGTGAAGCGGCCGCCGTCTCCGCCCTGGCGCTGACGCTGGGGCTCACGCTGCGCCGGCCGCTGCTGCCGACGGGGCTGCGGGTCGGCCCGGGGCTCGCGGCGGTGGTCGGCGTCGCGGTCGCGATCGCCGTCGGCGGGATCCACGGCGACGACGTCGTCGAGGCGGGGGAGACGCTGTGGCGGCCGTTCCTGGCGCTGATCGGGCTCATGGTCATCACGGGGGCGGCCGGGCGCCTCGGGCTGATGGATCGGCTCGCCGCCCTCGTCGTGCCGCGCGCCGGCGGCTCGCCGACGCGGCTCTTCGGGCTCGTCTTCGTGCTCAGCGCGGGCACCGCCGCCGTCCTGAACAACGACGCCGCGATCCTGCTCCTGACGCCGGTCGTCGTGCTGCTCGTGCGCGGCCTGTATCCCGAGCGGCCGGGGCTGCTCGTGCCGTTCGCGTTCGCGGTCTTCATGGCCGCGGGGGTCGCGCCGTTCGTGACGTCGAACCCGATGAACACGGTCGTCGCCGGCGTGGCCGAGATCGGCTTCAACGAGTACGCGGCGACGATGGCGCCGGTCGCGGTCGCGGCGCTGGTCGTCACGTACGTCGTGCTGCGGCTGGTGTTCGCGCGCGAGCTGCGGTCCGCGCCGGCGGTGACCAGCTCGGTTCCGGCCGCGCGCTGGGAGCGGCCCCAGAGGCAGGCGCTCGCGCTGGTGCTCGCCGTCCTGTGCGCCTACCCGGTGTTCGCGCTGGCCGGGGTCGAGGTCTTCGTGGTTGCGGCGGCGGGGGCGGTCGTTGCACTGGCCCTGTGCGCGCGGCACCGCGCCGGGGGGCCGGTCGAGGTGCTGCGCACGAACGTGGCGTGGGAGATCCTCGTCTTCCTGCTCGGGATGTTCCTGCTCGCCGAGGCGCTGCGGAACGCCGGCGTCGTCGCCCGGCTGACCGACCTCTACGAGGACGGCGGCCAGGGCGTGATCGGCGTGACGTCCGCGATCGGCTCCGCGCTGCTCAACAACCACTCGATGGCGCTGACGAACCTGCTCGCGGTCGAGGGGCTGCCTGCGACGACCGACGCGCACTACTTCGCGGCGCTCGTCGGCGGCGACCTCGGGCCGCGCCTGCTCCCGATCGGCTCGCTCGCCGGCCTGCTGTGGATCGCGGTGCTGCGGGGGCTGGGCGTCGAGGTGACGCTGCGCCGGTTCGTGACGGTGGGCGTCGCGGTGACGGTGCCGAGCCTCGCCGTGTCGCTCGGCGTTCTGGCGCTCCTGACCTAGGCGCATCTACCAAAGCGGCGAGCGGGCCTCGCGTCATGGGATCGGTGTGAGAAACGTCGCAGATGCTGGCCGTGGGGTCGATGAACCAGCTCCTGATTTAGGTAGCTTCAAGGCGTGGCCGAAACGCCTGCAAAGCGCCCGCCAACGCGGCGAGACCCGAACCGTCTGATCGGTCCGTTGTTGCGGTCCGATGTGGTCTCGATCGCGTGTTTCGCGGTGTGCGGTTACTGCGTCATTGCGTCGACGTGGCCGCTCGTGGCGGTCGGAGCGCTCGTCGCCGGCGTCTTTGCCGGTCTGTCCCCGCGCATGAAGGGTGCGTTCGGCCTCAAGGCCGGGGAGCACGCAAGCCTCGGCGGCGAGTTTGAGGATCCGTTCGCGGGGACGGGAACTACGCCGGCTGGGCCTGACGAGAGCTGGGAGCTGGGTCCTGCCCCGCCTCGTCCGGAGCTTCCTCCCAGAACAGAATCTGGTGAGGGTTGATCGCGAGCGTCCGCCCATCCGACCGGTGAACCTCGATGACGCTGTTGTTGTCAAGGGCGTGCCGATACGCGCGCGCCCACTCATCCGCATCCGCGCGGATGACGAGCACCTGATCCTCTGCGAGTTTGATCCTGATCGACATTTCAGTTGCGCGATACCGCGGTCGCTATCACCGTAGTCGGCGCGGATGAAGCCTCGATTAGCGCGCGGGCCGTGGGATCAACCGCCATCCGCCCCACGCATTCGCCATTTCGGGCGGATTTCATGCCTCCGAAGGGTACCCGCGCACGCAAGTCGACAGGCCTTTCAGGCTGCTGCCTGAGCGATCTTGCGGGGGAGTTGCGCGCTCCCGACGCGGTGGCGTGACATCGTGGTACCGCGCGCTGCTTCAGGCGCAAGAAGGGCGGACAGGAACTCCCGCGCGGATGCTGACCTAGTCGCCCTTGCCCTCCGGCGGTCCTCCGTCTCCGGCGCCGGCGGGTGGGCCGCCGGGCTCCTCGTCCGGCCGCGGGCCGTACTTCTCCTTGAACGCCGCGAGCTGCGCCTCGGCCTTCTTCAGGAACGCGCGCGCCTCCGGCGTCTCCTCGTAGCGCAGCGAGTTGCGCGCCAGCGACACGGCGGCCTGCGGCGAGTTGTCGGGGCCGGGCTTCCTCGTCGCCTCGGCGAGCCGCGCCCGGGCGATCCGCAACGTGGTCCGCGCGGCGATCGTGCGGTAGCCGGCCTCGGCCTCCTTGACCTTCGGGCACTCGAGATACGGCTTGATCGCCGCGAGCGCGCCGTCGAAGTCGTCGCTCTTCATGGCGAACTCCGCGTCCTCCAGCGCCTGGTCGGCCTGCGGCGGGCAGGCCTGGGCCGCGGGCGTGCCCGCGGAGTCCGGCCCGCCGGGATCGTCTCCGCCATCACCGTTGTCGTCACCGCCGCAGGCGCCGAGCGCGAGCGCGGCGAGCAGCGCGGCGAGCGTGGTCGTCCTCCGCAGCACGCGCGGCACCCTATCGACGCGCAAGGATGCGGCCCGTGAACGCTCCGTCGCCCCTCCACTTCCAGCGCTGCGGCGCCTGCCGGACGCTGCTCGGGTACCCGCGAGTCCTCTGCCCGGGATGCGGGTCGCGCGACCTCGAATGGGAGCGCAGCGCGGGCCGCGGCACCGTCTACTCGGCGACGGTGGTCCACACGCGCGAGGGGCGACACGGCGTCCTGCTCGTCGACCTCGACGAGGGCGTGCGGGTCATGGGCGCGGGCGAGGCGCCGATCGGCGCGGCTGTGACGGCGACCGAGCAGGACGGGACGCTGAGGTTCGCCGCGTGACCGTCGCGGTCGCGGGCATCGGGGAGTCCGACTCGTGGGACGTCGCGGGCTCCGGCCTCAGCGCGCTCGACCTGATCGGCCAGGCGACGGCGGCCGCGCTCGGCGACTCCGGCGTGCGACTCGATGAGGTCGACGGGCTCTTCACGGCGTCGGCGTACTACGGGATGCCGGGGCTGAACGTCGGCGAGTACCTGGGCGTCCGCCCGCGCTACAGCGACTCGACGAGCCTCGGCGGCGCGGCGTTCGTCTCTCACCTCCAGCACGCGGCGGTCGCGATCGAGACCGGCCTGTGCGACGTCTCCCTCATCGCCTACTGCTCCACGC
>DASZDF010000579.1:0-3618 GCA_035942275.1 Solirubrobacteraceae bacterium
CGCCTGACCGGGGTCCGGAGAGAAGTTGCGGATGACGCGCAGCGCGTCGCCCTCCTCGACGACCGGCGCGATGTCCTCACCCGGCAGCGTCATCGTGCTGCGCTCGCCCTCGTCCGGTCCGGAGAGCAGCTCGATCTCGACGCGCTGGCACGGCTCGCGCGAGAGCTGGCAGCGCACGTTCGTGACGCCGGCGACGTCCGCGCGCTCGGCGACGCCGCCGAGGCGGTGCTGCTCGCCGCGCCGGTGCTCGCACGGACGGGGGAGCGGACCGGAGGCCCGCGTGGCTGATCCCGGCTCGATCGTCTTCGGCGCACGCCGCGAGCCCGGCCTCCCTCCCGGCGGCTACGAGGTCGAGGTCGCGCACGCCGTCCTCAACACCGCGCCCGTCGCCCCCGGCGGCCGCGACGCGATCGACGAGAAGCACACCGCGGTGCAGCGGCTGGCGGTGCGGGGCGAGCGGTTCGCGCTCGACGCCGGCGAGGTCGCCGCGACGTATCCGCCCGCGGGCGGCCGCGGGCCGTACGACGACACCCTCCCCCACGCGCTCGTGCGCCGCGTGACCCTGCCGTGGGAGCGCTCCGCGACGCTGTCGCTCCCCGGGCCGCCCTGGCTGGCGCTCCTGCTCTTCGAGGCGGGCGAGGTCGGCCCGCCGCAGTCGATCCTCGTCGGCGACCTCCAGCGCGGCGCCTTCCCCCGCGACCGCGCGGCCGCGGCGGCGGAGCCGAGCGGGCTCCCCGCGGACGTGGCGAGCTACGCCGACGCGTTCGCCCACCTCCCCGCGACCGGCGGGAAGCCGCACGCGTTCGCGCTCGAGTGGGGCGAGCGCATGTGGGACCCGTGCCAGGCGATCGACGTCCCGGTCGAGGTCTTCGGCGCGATCGCGCCCACGGCCGCGGACCTGGGATGGCTCGCGCACGTCCGCGGCGGCGACGCTCCGGCCGAGGACCTCGCGGTCGTCGTCGGCAACCGGGTGCCGTCGCCCGGCTCCGAGTGCACGGTGCACCTCGTCTCGCTCGAGGGCATGGCGGCCTTCCTCCCCGGCGGCGACCTCGACGCCCCCGCGGCGATCGCGACCGCGGACGGGACCGCCGCGCGTGCGCTCCGGCTCGTGTCGCTCGCGAGCTGGTCGTTCAGCGCGGAGGACCGCCCGGGCACCTTCGCCGGCCGGCTCGGGGCGCTCGACGCGCAGCCGCCGACGCTGCGTCTCCCGCCGACCCAGCCCGGGGCGGGCGGCGATCCCGCCGTCGAAGCGACGGTCGCCCTCGGCTACACGGCGCTGGCCCACGCGACGCGAACCGGCGACCGCACGATGTCGTGGTACCGCGGTCCGCTGCTTCCCGCGCCGGCCGCTGCCGGCCCCCCGTCCGCGGGGCCGTCCGCCCCGCTGCCCTCGGCCGACGCGGCGCTGCGCTACGACCCGGAGACGGGGATGCTCGACGTGTCGCTGAGCGCCGCCTGGCAGCTCGGCCGGACGCTCGCGCTCGCGAGCAGCACGTTCTCGGCGTCGCTGTACGGCTTCAAGCGCGCCGCGGCGCACCGCACGGACGGAGCGGTCGCCGCCGGCCATCTGGCGCCGCGCCTCATGGCCGAGACGGAACCCGGCGCGGTCGCCGCGCTCGACGGCGCCCACGCCGCCGCGGCGGCGCTGCTCGCGGGTCCGGTGGCGGCGCAGATCGCACCGATCCCGCCGGAGGACGCATGAGCCGGCTGCTCGGGCGTCGCGCCCACTTCGACGCGCTCGCCGCGGCGGTCGCCGACCCCGCCGGCCTCGCCGCCCTGCATGTCGATGCCGAGGTCCCGCAGCCCGTCGCGCAGTGGCTGCGGCAGCTCGCCCTGCTGCGCGACGTGCCGTTCGGCCACCTCGTCCCCGACGAGGCGATGCTCCCGCCCGAGTCGATCCGGTTCTTCGCGCTCGACCGCCGCTGGGTCGACGCCCTCGTCGACGGCGCGTGCAGCATCGGGCGCGTCAGCGCCGCGGACGCCGCCCACGACGCCGCGCTGGCGGCCGCGCTACACGAGGCCGCGGCGGCGCCTGCGGTCGCGACGGGCTTCCTGCTGCGCTCGGCCGTGGTCACCGACTGGCCGCGCCTCGCAATCGAGGCGTACGACGCCGCCGGCGCCCGCCTGGGCGAGCCGCCCCTGCGCCAGGAGACCGTCGCGCCGGCGACCCTGCTCTACCTCGTCGCCGGCGAGATCGACCGCCTGGCGCTGCGAGAGCCGGCGGAGAGCCTCCACTTCGGGGCGGACGCAACGGGCGGAAGGAAGGCGCTGCGCTGGGTGACGGTGCCGCCCGGAGGGCCGCCCGAGGCGCGGCCGGGCGACGTGGTGCGCGACACGCCCGGTCCCGCGGTGCCGCTCCGCGCCGGCGGCCGGGTCGTGCGGGTCGATCGGCTCGCGCAGGAGGTCCGGGCGGGGGTCGATGGGGCCCACGCCAACGACGGCCGCCCGTTCACGCCGGCCGAGCTGGCGCTCCAGCTCGTCGAGGGCGCGCAGGTGGTCCGCTTCGGCCGCGCGCCGCGGGGGAAGGGCGGATGACGACGCCGGGGCTCCTCGTGCCGGTGGACGTCGCCGCGCTCTGCGTCGGCGAGCCGGACGAGCTCGGCCGCGAGTACGGCACGAAGGACTTCGCGCGCGTCGCCGCCGACTTCTCCGGGCTGCCGTACGCCGACGCCGCGGGGACCGTCCACCGTCGCGGGCCGAACCTCGGCGACGTGGCCACGCCGCGGCCGTTCGAGCGCGCCGCCGCACCGCTGCCCGCCGGGGTGCATCTCCACTGGGCGCTCCCGGATGCGCTGGCGCACGGCTTCACCGACGGCTCGGGCCGCGTCGAGTTCCCGGCGGCGCCGAACCGCTGGCTCGTGGTGCGCGTCGCCGGGTCGGCGAGCGACCCCGCGGCGGCGCCCGTGTTGCGGGCGTGGGTGATCGAGAGCGACCGGCTGTGGGACGACGACGGGCGAGGGTCGGACGACCTGGCGCGGGCCGTCCCCGTCCGCAGCAACCCGATGCAGGCGTCGGGCACCAAGGCGTTCCGCCGGCTCGGCCGCGCGTTCCCGCTCGAGGACTGGCCGGGCGAGACGACGAGCGAGCACGGCCGGGCGCCGCTCACCGCGGTCGGGTACGGAACGCCCGCCTACGCGGCGGCCTATCCGCACTGCCCGTCGGTGTTCGGGTTCCACGATCCGGCCGACGACCTCGGCGCGGGGGCGGCGACCGTCGCGTACGCGGTCAGCGGCTGGTACTCGGACCCGGCGGCCGATCCGCTGACCGGCCGCCCGGCCGGCGAACTCGGCTGGGCCGCGCCGGAGCCTGCGGCGCCGCCGGCCCGCACGGTGTGCGCCGGGGTCCTGCACGGCATCGCGTGGGAGCGCGGCCGCAAGTTCATCCACGAGCCGCCGCCGCTCGACGTCGACGTGGCGGTCGGCAGCACCACCGCCGAGGCCGTCGCGGCGCTGCTCGCGCGCCGCAACCCGACGCTCCCGCACGTCGAGCCGCTGCTCACGCTCTTCCAGCTCGGGCTGCTGAGCCGGCTGGGCGACGCCGGCGGCGCGGCGGCGGTCGACGCCGCGGTCCACGCCGCCGGGTTCGGCGCGCGGGCGGCGGGCACCGTGTGGGTCGTCC
>DASZDF010000580.1:0-2632 GCA_035942275.1 Solirubrobacteraceae bacterium
CGCGAGGACGACAACAGGGTCGAGTCGGGGTGCCCGGCTGCCGATAGACTCGGTTAGACCATGAAGACCGGAATCCATCCCGAGTACGTGGAGTCGCACGTCTCCTGCACGTGCGGCAACACCTTCACCACCCGGTCGACGCAAGCCGAGATCCACGTCGAGATCTGCTCCAACTGCCACCCGTTCTACACCGGGCGCCAGAAGCTGGTGGACACCGGCGGGCGCGTCGAGCGGTTCAAGCGCCGGGCCGCCAAGCGGCAGGCCGGCGACAAGTAACCACCAACGTGTCGACCGTCGAGCGGCCCGCTCCCGCGCAGGACCAGTCCGAGAGCGGGCTCGCTCTGACGCTCGAGGCCAAGGACGCCCCCGTCGGCGGCCAGGCCGTCCTCGAGGGCGTCATGATGCGCGGCGTCTCCACGTGGGCCGTCGCCGTCCGCAAGCCGCTGCCCGACGACGCTCCGCGCGAGCAGCTCGAGGGCGAGATCGAGGTCGAGTCGCACCCGCTGACCTCGGTGCTCAAGCGGCACAAGATCCTCCGCACGCCCGTCCTGCGCGGCGTCGTCGCGCTCGGCGAGTCGCTCGGCATCGGCTTCAAGGCGCTGATGATCTCGGCCAATGCGCAGCTGCCCGAGGACGAGCAGGAGGAGATCACCCGCGCCGCCTGGATCGGCACCTTCGCCGTCGGGATCGGCCTCGCGATCGGCCTCTTCTTCCTGCTGCCCGCGCTCATCACCGACGTCTCCGGCGTCGGCAGCGACAACGGGCCGCTGTTCGTCTTCGTCGAGAAGCTGATCCGGCTCACGGTCTTCATCGGGTACCTGTGGCTGATCTCGCGGCTGCCCGACCTCAAGCGCCTCTTCCAGTACCACGGCGCCGAGCACAAGACGATCTCCTGCTACGAGGCCGGCCTTCCGCTGACGCCCGAGAACGCCCAGCGCTTCTCGCGCTTCCACCCCCGGTGCGGCACGAGCTTCCTGCTCATCGTGATGATCGTGAGCTTCTTCGTGCTCGTCCCGATCGGGACGCCGGAGTGGTACATCCTCTACCCGACCCGGATCCTCGCCGTCCCGCTCGTCGCCGGCCTGGCGTTCGAGCTGATCAAGTGGTTCGGCAAGAACCGCCGCAAGCGGTGGGCGCAGATCCTCATGTGGCCGGGCATCCAGCTCCAGCGGCTGACCACGCGCGAGCCCGACTTCTCGCAGCTCGCCGTGGCGATCGCCGCGCTCGAGGCGGTGCTCGCGGTCGAGAACTTCGACGAAATCTCGGACGAGGAGCGCGCCGGTCTCGAAGTGGCTGCTTAGCGCGGTCGTCGGGCTCCTCGCGCTCGCGCCGTCGGCGAGCGCCCGCATCGTCAACGGCGAGGAGGGCGACCCCGTGCCGTGGCAGGTCGGGCTCATCCCGGCCGGCGCGCCCGCGGTCGAGCAGTACTGCGGCGGCGCGCTGATCGACGACCCGGCGACGGCGGAGCCCGAGCTCGACGTCGTCGTCACCGCCGCGCACTGCGTCGACTTCGTGGACGGCGACCAGCCCGGCGAGATCGAGGTGATCGCCGACGTCGTCGACCTCGGCTGCCTCAGCTGCGAGCCCGACGAGCCGCCGTCGGCGTCGATCCAGGAGCGGGCGGTGACGTCGATCAGCTCGCACCCGGACTGGAACGTGACCGGCCGCGACGAGAACGACGCGGCGGTGCTCAAGCTCGACTCGCCGTTCGACCCGTCGCCGGGCGTCGGGCCGCTGCCGCTCGCCGCGGACGCGCCGGCGGTCGACGCGGATGCGATCGTGTCCGGCTGGGGCGCGCTCGAGGAGGATGGGCCGCTCGCGCGCGTCCTCAACCACGGCATCGTCGACGTCCTCGACGACAGCGGCTGCGACAGCTACGGCGCCGACTTCCTCGATCCCCTGATGCTCTGCGCGAACCGCGGGACCGGCGACGACGTCGTCGACGCGTGCGCGGGCGACAGCGGCGGGCCGCTGGCGCTCGGCGAGGACATCCCGAGCGCCTCGGAGCTGGTCGGCATCGTGAGCACGGGACTCGGCTGCGCGCGCGAGGAGTTCCCCGGCATCTACACGCAGGTCGACGCCGACCCGATCACCGCCTTCCTCGACGGCCCGTACCTCGAGCGCCCGCACAACGTCGCGCGCCCCGCGATCACGGGCACGGCCGTGGTGGGGGAGACGCTGACCTGCTCCGACGGCACGTGGACCGGCGCGGAGCCGATGACGTTCACGCGGGTCTGGCGCGGCGTCTCGGCCGCCACGACCGGCCCGCAGTACACCGTCCGCGAGGCGGACCAGACGCGCCCGCTGTCGTGCTCGGTGCGGGCGCGCAACGACGGCGGGTCGGTGCAGGCGGTCAGCAACTCGGTCACCGTCCAGGCGCTGCCCGCGCCGGCGCCTCCTCCCGCGCCGCCCGAGCCCCCTGCGGCGCTCCCGCCTCCGGCGCCTCCGCCGCCGCCCGCGGTCGACACGACGCTGCCCGTCTCCCGCTTCTCCGTCCGCCGCTGCGTGGCACGGCGCTGCCGGCTCGTGCTGCTGGTCAGCGACCTCGGCGGGGTGGACGGCGCGCGCGTGCGGGTGACGATGCGGCGCCTCGGCCGGTTCCGGACGCGGACGCTGCGCGCGGTCGAGCAGG
>DASZDF010000581.1:0-6865 GCA_035942275.1 Solirubrobacteraceae bacterium
GGCGGAGCGGCGGCGCCGGGTGAAGCGCCCGCGCCGGGCGGAGCAGCGGCGCCGGGCGGGTCGAGGGCGAGCTCGGCGACGAGGCGCTCGAGCACCTCGCGCCCCTCTCCCGTCCCCTGCACGACGGCGGTCCCGGTCCTCCACGCCGTCACGGTCGCGCCGTCGAGCTCGTAGCGGAAGACCTCGCCGCTCCCCTTCGCCTCGCGCTCCACCGCCCCGGCCTGCTCGACCGCCGCGCGGAGAGCGTCGGGGCTGACCTTCACTCGGTCTCGCTGGGCGGGAACTCGCCCGGCACGCCTCGGCGGCGGCGGTCCCGGATCACGCGCTGCTCGGCCTCGGAGGTCTTCTCACCCGAGCGGCGCTCGCCGCGCCGACGGTCGATGATCACCTCGACGTTCGGGTCGTCGGCGTAGTACTCGGCCAGCTTCTCGTAGAGCTCGGGAGCGAGCTCCTCCGGGACGACGCAGTAGATCATCGGGCGCGGAAGGTTACGCGAGCGCGAGCTCGCCGCGCTCATCAGCCGCGGCGTTCGCCTCGCGGTCCAGCTCGTCCAGCTCGTCGAGGTGGGTGCCCTGGCCGATGCCCCGCACGCCGGCGGCCTCGTCGGCGAGGTCGACCTCGTAGCGGTACCACGACAGCTCCCACGCCACGACCACGCCGACGACGCTGCCCTCGGTCAACGACGGGCGCACCGAGACGATCGGCTGACCGAGCGACCGCGCGACGGCGGCGACCTTGCGAGGGTGGTCGGAGGCGTTGAAGAGCTCGACGGCGCGCGCGACCTTCAGGTCCGCGTTCGTCGGGATCGCATGGACGTGGCGCGGCTCGCGCGGCGGCTCGTAGGCGGGCTCGAGCGGCTCGGCCGACTCCGCCTCGTACGCGGCCGGAGGCTCGTCCCCGAGCGGCGCCGCGAGCGGCGACTCGAACAGCTCCTCCGCCCCACCGGCCGGCAGCTCGTCGTGCCCGTTGTCGCGCCGCCGGCCGAGCCGCGAGAAGAGCGAGCGCCCGCGGCCCTCGCGAGCGCGCCGCGTCCCGGCCGACAGATCGAGGCCCTCGCGGATCCAGCCCTCGTGCGTCGCGCGCGCGGTGCACAGCTCGCACACCATGCGCCGCGAGCCCGCCGCGAGGAACACGTCCGCGTTCTCCCCGCGCAGCAGCGTGCGTCCGCAGACGTCGCACGCGACGGCCGCGTGAGAGGTGGTGATCGACTTCCTCGTCACGGTCCCGAGACTAGCGGGACCCCTGCTAAGCGACCGCTTCCTCGCCCTCCCGAGCCGCGGCGATCACGGACTGCGCGATGTGGTGCGGGATCTCCTCGTAGCGCAGGAACTCCATCGTGTAATCGCCCTGCCCGCCGGTGATCGCACGCAGGTCCGGCGCGTACGTGAGCATCTCGCTCATCGGCACCTCGGCCTTGATCTCGGTCATCAGCCCGACCGGCTCCATGCCCTGCGGCCGGCCGCGCCGGGAGTTGAGGTCGCCGATGACGTCGCCGACCGACGACTCCGGCACCGACAGCGTCACGAGCATGATCGGCTCGAGCAGGACCGCGCCGGCCTGGGCCATCGCCTCCTTCATCGCGAGCGTGCCCGCCATGCGGAACGCGGCCTCGGACGAGTCGACCGAGTGGTACTGACCGTCGAACACCTTCACGCGGACGTCCTTGATCGGGAAGCCCGCGATCGGGCCCTCGGCCATCGCGTCCTTCACGCCCTTCTCGATCGCCGGGATGAACCCGCTCGGGATGACGCCGCCCTTGATCGCGTCGACGAACTCGAGGCCGGTGTTGTCGCCGCCCGGCTCGATCTCGATGTGGCAGTCGCCGAACTGGCCGCGCCCGCCGGTCTGCTTCTTGTGGCGCCCGTGGCCCTTCGCCGGCTTGCGGATCGTCTCCTGGTACGGCACGCGCGGCGGCTTGAGCCCGACCTCGCACGCGAAGCGGTCCTTCAGCCGCCCGACGACGACCTCGACGTGCATCTGCGACAGCCCCGCGAGGATCATGTCGCCGGTCTGCGCGTCGCGGTGGACGTCGAGCGTCGGGTCCTCCTCCTGAAGGCGGCGCAGCGCCGTGAAGACCTTGTCCTCGTCGCCCTTCGCGGTCATCGAGAACGCCATGACCGGCGCCGGCATCTTGATCGACGGCATCGTGATCGGCTCGTCGCGGTCGGCCAGCCAGTCGCCCGCGCGCGTCTCCTTGAGCTTGCCGATCGCGCCCATGTCGCCCGGCCCGATCTCGCCCTGCTCCAGCGAGCCGATGCGCTCCTTGCCGTGCACGCGCGTGTTCAGCACGTGGCAGTCGGACCTCATCACGCCCTGGTAGACGCGGAAGAGGTTGATGCGCCCCGCGAACGGGTCGGCCTTCGTCTTGTAGACGTAGGCGAACATCGGCTTCGACGGATCGGGCTCGAGCGTGACCTCGGGCAGCTCCATCGCGCCGTGCTTCACCGGCGACGGGAGGTCCTCGACGATCGCGTCGAGCAGCCGGTTCGTGCCCAGGTTGCGCGTCGCCACGCCGCACGTCACCGGGAAGATGTCGCCGTGGTTCGTCCCGTCCTTGAGCGCGGTGACGATCTCGTCGTGCGTGATCTCCTCGCCCTCGAGATAGCGCTCCATCAGGGACTCGGAGACCTCCGCGACCTCGTCCATGAGCTTCTCGCGGTACTCCTCGGCCTGCGCCCGCAGCTCGTCGGGGATCGGGATCTCGGTGGCGTTGTCGCGCCCCGTGCCGTCGTAGGTGAAGGCCTTCATGTCGACGAGGTCGATGATCCCGTCGACGTCCTGCTCCGACCCGATCGGGATCTCGGTGGCCACGACGTGCCGCCCGAACGCCGCCTTGAGCGCGTCGAGCGAGCGGAAGAAGTCGGCCCGCTCGCGGTCGAGCATGTTCACGAAGATCAGCCGCGCGATGTCGAGCTCGGCGGCGCGGTCCCACAGCCGCTGCGTCCCGACCTCGACGCCCATGACGGCGTTGACGACGAAGATCGCCGACTCGCACACGCGCAGCGCGCCGAGCGCGTCGGCGACGAAGCTCGGCTCGCCCGGCGTGTCGAGGAGGTTGATCTTGCGGTCCTGCCACTCGAACGAGCTGAGCGACGCCGAGATCGACATCTGCCGCGCCTGCTCGTCGGGCTCCGAATCCGAGGAGGTACTGCCGTCCTGCACGCTCCCGAGCCGTGTGATGGCGCCGGCCTGGAAGAGCAGGGCCTCGTTCAGCGAGGTCTTGCCGCTGCCCCGGTGTCCGACCAGGGCGACGTTGCGGATGCGATCGGGCGCATGGGGCACGATCTTCCTCCTCTCGATCGGGAAGTCGCGACAGTACTACGCCGCAGCGGGCTCTTCATCCGCCGTCATACGACGGGCCAGCTCGGTCCGCGAGCGCACGCCC
This sequence comes from Solirubrobacteraceae bacterium, assembly GCA_035942275.1. Taxonomy (GTDB): domain Bacteria; phylum Actinomycetota; class Thermoleophilia; order Solirubrobacterales; family Solirubrobacteraceae; genus CADCVT01. Next base: position 3,386 of record DASZDF010000581.1, read on the forward strand.
AGCTTGCGGTAGATCGACGACAGGTGGTGCTCGACGGTCTTCGGGCTGAGGAAGAGGACGCCGGCGACCTCGCGGTTCGTCAGCCCCTCCGCGACGCGCAGCGCGACCTGCAGCTCGCTCGGCGTCAGCTCGTCGTCGGGCGCGTCGCGCGAGCGGACCGTCCGGCCCGTCGAGCGCAGCTCCGCCTCGGCGCGGCGCAGCCACGGCTGCGCCCCCAGCTTCTCGAAGATCGCGCCGGCGGCCTCGAGCTCGGGGCGCGAGTCCGAGCGCAGCCCGGCGCGGCGCAGGCGCTCGCCGAGCGCGAGGTGCGTGCGCGCTGTCTCGAACGGCATGTCGGCCTTCGCGTGCCACTCGAGCGCGCGCTCGAAGTGAGCGCGGAACTCGTCCTCGGGCGCGAGCATCCCGCGGCAGCGCGCGGTGACCGCATGCGCCCACGTCCGGCCGGTCGACTGCGCCTGGCCCTCGAGCTGGTCGAGCGCGCGGACCGCGTCGTCGCGGCGCCCGGTGCGCGCGAGCGCCTCGACGCGGTCGGGCTCGAAGAGGAGCATCGCCGGCTCCGCCCCGCCGAGGTGGTCGAAGATCTGCTGCGCGCGCTGGAGCGACTCGACCGCGGCGTCGTTGCGCTCCTCGGTCAGCGACGCGAACCCGAGCGACGCGTGGACGTAGATCGCGAACGGCGAGCGGCCGCCCAGCTGCTCGATGACCCGCAGCGCCTCGGCGTTGTGCGCGGCCGCCGCCTTGCCGTCGCCGCGCGCGGCCTCGACGAACGCGACCGCGCAGAGCGCGTTCGCGAGCTGCGCGATCTGTCCGGTGTCCCGCGCGAGGCGCTCCGCCTCGCTGGCGTCGGCGAGCGCCTGGTTCCAGTGGCCGCGGCGGTAGTGCAGGTAGGACAGGGAGGCGAGCGGATAGACGAGCCGGCCGACGGCGCTCGCGGTGCGCGCCGCATCGACCTGGCGGCGCAGCAGCTCCTCGGCGAAGTCGAAGCGCTCGAACCAGGTGGCGACCTGGCCGGCGAACGTGATGAGCTCGGCGTACGGCGGGAGCGGGTCGCCCTGGAGCAGGAGCGGCTCGAGCTCGGTGAGCAGGCGCTCGGACTCCTGCGCGCCGCCGATCGGCGCGAGCGCCACCGCGCGCTCCAGCACCGCGAGGCCCGCGACCTCCGGGCTGTGCCCCTCGGCCAGCGCCGCGGCGCGGTCGGCGGCCTCGATCATCGCGAACGAGTCGCCGAGCATGAGGTCGGCGACGCCGGCCTCCAGCAGGAGGGCCGCGGCCGCGACCGGCTGCGTCTCCGTGACGCGGTCGGCCTCCGCGACGAGGAGCGCGCGCCCCTCGACGACGCGCCCGCCGCGCATGTCGACGCGCCCGCGCAGCATCCGCAGCTCGGCCGCGGTGTCGCCCTCGGGGCCCAGCGCCTCGGCCTCGTCGATGCGCTCGATCGCCTCGTCGACGCGCCCGGCCTCGGCGTGGTCGGCCGCGGCGGCGACGAGGCGGACGAGCTTCGCCTCCGGCTCCGGCGTCAGCTCCGCCGCGCGAGCGCTGGCGAGAGCGGCGGCGGCGGGCGCGCCGATCCGCCGCGAGATCCGCGCGGCCTCGTCGAGCGCCGCGGCGACCTCCTCGTCCGGTCCCACCGCCGCGCTGGAGAGGTGCCACGCGCGCACGGTCGGGTCCGGCACCACGGCCGCGACCGCGGCGTGGGCGCGGCGGCGCTCGGAGGGCGCGGCGCTCTGGTAGGCGAGCGTCCGCAGCAGCGGGTGGCGGAACGCGACGGTCGACCCCTCGATGCTCAACAGCCCGGAGGCCTCGGCGCCGTCGAGGTCGCTCGCGTCCAGCCCCGCCTCGGCGATCGCCGCGAGGCACTGGTCGAGCCGCCCGGTCTCGAGCGTCGCGGCGATGCTCAGCGCACGCCGCGCGGAGTCCGGCAGGTCGCCGATCCGCCGGCTGAAGGCGCGCTCGATCCCGCTCCCGGCGGGCAGGCCGACCGGCAGCGGCTCCGTGCCGCGGCGCTGCGCCTCGCTCAGGGCGCGCGGCAGCTCGTGCAGCGCGAGCGGGTTGCCGTCGGCGAGGCTGACCAGCGCGTCCGCGACGCCGCCGTCGACCGCGCCCGCCTCCTCCTCGATGACCGCCCGCGCCGCGCCGTCGTCGAGGCGGCCGAGGGCGACCGCGGGCAGGCCGGCGGCGTCGATGCCGCGCGCCTCGTCCAGGCGCGTCGCGACGACGATGACGAGGCCCTCGGTGCCGAGCCGCCGCGCCGCGAAGAGGACCGCGCGCAGCGACTCGTCGTCGAGCCAGTGCGCGTCGTCGACGACCGCGAGGACGGGCTCGTCCTCGGCCGCGGCCGCGAGCAGGCTGAGCACGCCCGCGGGCACGGCGAACGGGTCGTGCGGGGCCGGCGGCTCCAGGGCCAGCGCCGTGCCGAGCGCCTGGGCCTGCACCTCGGGGATCCGGTCGCGCAGGTGGAGGATCGGGGCGAGCAGCGCGTGCAGGCCCGCGTACGGGAGGTCGCGCTCGGACTCGTAGCCCCGCGCCCGCAGGACGAGGAAGCCCTCGGCCGAGGCGACGGCGTGCTCGAGCAGCGCGGTCTTGCCGATCCCGGGCTCGCCGCTGACGAGCAGCGCCGCGCTGTCGCCGCCGCGGGCCGCGGCCAGCGCCTCGGTGAGCGTCGTGACCTCCTTGTCTCGCCCGTGCAGCACGGGCGGTAAGGCTAGTCGGACTGGAGTCGGCTGCGAAGGCGGAGGACTGCCTTCGTGTGGAGCTGGCTGACGCGCGACTCGGTGACGCCCAGCACCTCGCCGATCTCGCGGAGCGTCAGGTTCTCGTAGTAGTAGAGCGCGACGACCAGCTTCTCGCGCTCCGGCAGGCGGCTGATCGCGTCGGCGACGCGGTCCTTCATGTCGGTCGCGTCCATGACCTGCGCCGGGTCCGGCGCGTCGGGGTCCTGGAGCGTGTCGAGCAGCGAGACCTGGTCGCCGCTCGAGTCCGACACCGTCCACAGCTCGTCGAGGGCCGCGACCGTCGAGTTCGAGATCTGGACGAGCGCCTCCTGGAACTCGTCGACGGTGATGTTCAGCTCGCTCGCCATCTCCTCGTCCGAGGGGGCGCGCTGGAGCTTGTGCTCGAGCTTGGAGTTGGCTCTCTCTATTTCCCTCGCGCGGGCGCGAACCGACCGCGGGACCCAGTCCAGGGACCGCAGCTCGTCGATGATCGCGCCCTTGATGCGGGTGATCGCGTAGGTCTCGAACTTGATCTCGCGCTCGAGCTCGAAGCGCTCGATCGCGCTGATCAGCCCGACGAGGCCGTAGGAGATGAGGTCGGCCTCCTCGACGTGCGCGGGCAGGCCGGACGCCATGCGGCCGGAGACGTACTTGACCAGCGGGGAGTAGGCCACGACCAGCCGCTCGCGCGCGCGCTCGTCTCCGGAGCTCTTGTAGCGCTTCCAGAGTTCTCGGAGCTCGATCGCTTTGACGTTGGTCTCCACAGGGG
>DASZDF010000582.1:0-5432 GCA_035942275.1 Solirubrobacteraceae bacterium
CCACGCGGCCGGCGCCCGCCCGCGCAGCCACGCGCTCGGCGGCGTCGCCTCGCTCACGCGCAGCGAGAGGCGCGTGGCGGAGCTGGCGGCGGGGGGATCGACCAACCGCGAGATCGCGCAGGCGCTGTTCGTGACGCCGCGAACCGTCGAGGTCCACCTCAGCAACGCCTACCGGAAGCTGGGGATCGGGTCGCGCCGCGAGCTGGCCCGGGCGCTCGGGACCACGTAGGCGGCCTACGGGCCCACCGCCGAAAGACTTCGGTGCCGGATACGTGGTCCTCCCGACGCGGATCGGGGCAGCGCGCGGCGATGGTCCCGGCCATGAACCGCAGAACTCTCCTCCCCGCCCTGGCCGCGACCGCCGCGTGCCTCGCGCTGCCGGGCGTCGCCTCCGCGGCTTCGCTCGACTACGAGGGCAACGCGCTCGTGTACAACGCCGCCTCGGCCGAGCTGAACGCCGTCACCCTCAACGCGACGAGCGACGGCCGCGTCGCGATCGGCGAGACCGGGGCCTCCCTCTCCTTCCCGACCGATCGTTGTGAGCAGGCCAACGAGTCGATGCCGGTCGTGTGCGAGGTCGCCAGCGTCGACCTGCTGCGCTTCGAGCTCGGCGACGGCGCCGACCGCGCGTCGGTCCAGGACATCCAGGTCGCCGGCAACGTCATCCGCGTGAACGCCGGGGACGGCAACGACCGCCTCGAGGGCGGCCCCTCCGCGGCGGCGACCCTCGACGGCGGGCCCGGCGACGACGAGATCACCTCGCAGGAGTCCGGCGACGTCGTGCTCGGCGGGCCGGGCGCGGACGACCTCATCGGCGGGGCCGGTGACGACACGCTGCGCGGCGGCGACGGCGACGACGCGCTGATGCCCGATCGCTACACCACCGGCAACGACACCGTCGACGGCGGCCCCGGCGGTGACAAGCTCCAGGACTACAGCGACCCGACGAAGGCGCCCCAGCCCGTGAACATCACCCTCGACGGCCAGGCCAACGACGGCCGCCCCGGCGAGGCCGACAACGTCACCGCGGTCGAGCACGTGCGCACCTACGCGGGCGGCACGTTCGTCATGAGCGACGGCCCCGACCGCGTCGAGGTCTACACCCCGTCCGACCAGGGCCCCGCCAGCGTGGAGGGCAAGGGCGGCAACGACGTCCTGCTCGCCGGCGTCGGGCGCCAGGCGCTCGACGGCGGCGCCGGTGACGACACCATCGAGGGCGGCTTCGGCGACGACGTGCTGACCGGCGGCCCCGGCCGCGACGTCATCGCCGCCGACTTCGCCGGCAGCCAGTGCGGCTGGCTTCAGCGCTGCACGGTCCCGCACGGCAACGACACCGTCAACGCCCGCGACGGCGAGGCCGACAGCATCGACTGCGGCGTCGGCACCGACACCGCGATCCTCGACGCGATCGACACCCACGCCAACTGCGAGACCGTCGACGCCGGCGCCAGGACCGACGACGGCAAGAAGACCATCCCCGACGACGGCAAGAAGATCGTCCCGGACGACAAGAAGGTCATCCCGGCCGGCGCCTGCCGCGTCCCGAAGGTCCGCGGCCTGACGGCCAAGAGCGCCCGCAAGCGCCTGGCGAAGAGCAACTGCGCGAGCGTGACCGTCAAGCGCGCCAGGTCGCGCAAGGTCAAGCGCGGCCGCGCCATCAAGGCCGTCCAGCGCAACGGCCGCGTCGTCCTGACGATCTCCCGCGGCCGCCGCTAGCCCCCCGGCCGATCGCGCCGTGCGGCTCACCCGCCGAGCCGCGCGGCCGCCTCGGCCATCGAGCGCGGGATCTCCGCCGGCGCGAAGGTCACCGCGCCCGCCGGGAAGATCCACGTCGCGAGACGCACCTCGAAGAGGCCGGCGCGGACCTTCGGGTCCGGCGCCATGAGCTCGCGGCCCTCGTCGATCGAGGTCCCCAGGAGCACGATGCCGCGCACCGACGGGTCGTCCTGGTCGCGGAAGGGGCCCGCAGCGAGCAGGGCGCCGCGGTCGGCGAGCGAGCGCAGGTGCGCGAGGTGCGCGTCCTGCAGCGCGTTCGCCTCCGCCTCGGGGAGGTCCGGCGCGTCCGCGGGCCGGACCAGCAGGCCGACGGTGACGCGCTCGAAGCTCAGGGCGGCGGCGGGTCGTCGTCGGGCGGCGGCGGCGGGGCCGAGTCGTCGCCCTTGCCCTGCCCGCGCAGCCAGTCGGCCAACGAGTCGCTCGCGTTCGCGAGGTTCTCGCCCGCGTCGCGGAACGTCGTGGCGAAGCGCTCGCGGTAGAAGTTCACCGCGGCGTCGGCCTCCTCGCGGACGTGGACCGGGTCGCCGCGCCGCGGGTAGTCGCCGCCGACGATCCGGTCGAACTCGCCGCCGCGGACCCACTCCATGACCTCGTGCACGCGCTTGACCGGCAGCGCGTGGGTCACGCCGAGCTCGAGCCACAGGCGCTGGAGGCGGTCGAAGCCCTTGCCGCCCTCGCGGTACTCCGACGCCTGGCGCAGGTACGCCTCGAGGTTGAGGCCCTCCGAGGCCGAGCCGCCCGTCAGCCGCATGAGCGTCCGGCACACGACGAGCGGGTCGCGCGTCACGAGCGCCGCCGCGCGGTCGCAGGAGAGCTCGGCGGCGCGCGACCACTCCAGCAGCGCCATGCGGACCGCCATCAGCGGCAGGCCGGCGAGCAGCGGCAGGCGCCCGACGGTCAGGCGCAGCAGGATCTCGAGCCCCGTCCGGTAGAGGACGTGGTCGGAGAGGATGTGCGCGACCTCGTGCGCGAGCACTGCCCGCAGCTCCTCGGTGTCGAGGAGGTTCACGAGGCCGGAGTTCATGACGATGATCGGCTTCTCGGAGCCGATCGCCATCGCGTTCGCCACCGGCTGCTGCGTGATGTACAGGTCGTACTCGTCCGGCATGTCGAGCGTCACGAGGACCTGCTGGTAGACGTTCCAGACGTCCGGCAGCTGGTCGGGCCCGAGGCGCACCGACGCCCCGAGGTAGGCCTGGCGCAGCGCGCGCTCGTAGCCGAACTCGATGAGCTTGCGCACGACCTGGTCGAGCATCGGCACCGATGCCAGTGCCGCGGTGGCCGCGCGATCCGCCGGGTGCTCGTACGCCCGGGGCGAGATGTCCGTCAGGCGATAGCCCTCGACAGGGAGTCCCATGAGGCGAGCCACCATACTCCTGCCGCATGCGCGCCGCGACCATTGCAGACGGATCACTTAGCGTTGAGGAGCACCCCGATCCGGTCCCCGGGAAGGGGGAGGTCCTGGTGCGCGTCCGCGCCGCGGGCGTCAACGGGGCGGACATCCTCCAGCGCAAGGGCGGCTACCCCGCGCCCCCCGGCTCGCCGCCCGACATCCCCGGCCTCGAGCTCGCGGGGGAGGTGGCCGTGCTCGGCGAGGGCGCGGAGCGCTTCGCGCTCGGCGACCGCGTCATGGCCATCGTCGGCGGCGGCGGCCAGGCGGAGCTGGCGGTCGTGCACGAGCGCCAGCTCATGCCGGTCCCCGACGCACTGGAGTGGCCCGCGGCCGGCGGCGTGCCCGAGGTCTTCACGACCGCCCACGACGCCCTGTTCACCCAGTGCGGCCTGCGCGCCGGCGAGCGACTGCTCGTCCACGGGGCGGCCGGCGGCGTCGGGACCGCGGCCGTCCAGCTCGGCGCCGCGGCCGGCGCGCGCGTCACCGCGACCGTCCGCAACCCCGACCTGCGCGAGGCGGTGGCGGGGCTCGGCGCGGAGAAGGCGGTCGACCCCGAGGGATTCGACGAGCACGGGCCGTTCGACGTGGTCCTCGAGCTGGTCGGCGCGCCGAACCTCCCGCAGAACCTCACGGCGCTCGCCACCGGCGGGCGGATCGTCGTGATCGGCGTCGGCGCGGGCTTCAAGGCCGAGGTCAACCTGCTCGCGCTGATGGGCAAGCGCGCGACGCTCCGCGCTTCCACGCTCCGCGCCCGGCCGCTCGAGGAGAAGGCGCAGACGGCGCGCCTCGTGGAGCGGCACGTCCTGCCGCTGCTCCAGAGCGGCGCGCTGAGGGTGCCGGTGGCGGACACGTTCCCGCTCGACGACGCGGCCGCCGCCTACGACCGCTTCACCGGCGGCGGGAAGCTCGGGAAGGTCGTGATCCTGCCGTGAGCGCAGGGGACGAGGGCAAGCGCGCCGCGGCCGAGCAGGCGGCGGCGCTCGTCGAGCCGGGGATGCGCGTCGGCCTCGGCACCGGCTCGACCGTGAACTTCCTCCTCCCCGCGCTCGCGGCGCGCGGGCTCGAGTACCTGCGCTGCGTCGCCACGAGCGACGCCACCGAGCGCCAGGCGCGCGAGCTCGGCCTTCCGGTGGAGCCCTTCGACCGCCTCGAGCGCCTCGACCTCGCGATCGACGGCGCCGACGAGGTCGCGCCCGACCGGTGGCTGATCAAGGGCGGCGGCGGCGCCCACACGCGCGAGAAGATCGTCGCCACGGCGGCCGAGCGCTTCGTCGTCATCGTCGACGAGTCGAAGACGGTCGACGCGCTGAGCTGGCCCGGGCCGCTCGAGCTGCTGCCGTTCGGCCTCGCGGCGACGCTCGCGCGCCTCGGGCCCGAGGCGAGGCTCCGCGAGGGCGCTGCGCCCAGCCCCGACGGCGGCGTCATCGCCGACGTCCGCGCCGACCTCTCCGACCCGCGCGCGCTCGCCGAGCAGCTCGACGCCACGCCGGGCGTCGTCGACCACGGCCTCTTCCCACCCGAGCTGGTGGCCGACGTGATCGTCGGCCGCGCCGGCTAGGGCGCCTCGGTCTCCTGCTCCTCGTCCAGCGGCAGGACCTCCGCCGCGTGGATCGAGCACAGCGGCGGGCTGCCGCTCTCGAGGATCGCCTTCTGCTCGCTCGGGATGAGCTGCGCGCCGCACACCTGACAGCGCTCGGGGACCGCGGGCTCGAGGGTCTTCTCTTCGAGGTCCATCGCGCGGCGAACCCTACCGCTCCCCGCCCCGTCTCAGCAGCCCCGGGAGGCGGTCGAGGGCAGGAAGCAACAGGCCGGCCGCGAGGAACGGCAGCGCCGGGACGGACCGGTCGAGCGCGAGCCCTAGCGCGACCGACCCGCACAGCCCGGCGACCATCAGGAGGATCCCGAGCCGCGGGCGCAGCGCGTAGCGGATCGACCAGGCCGCGAACAGCGCGAGGAACGTCGCGTCGAGGACGCCCAGGCGCCCGACCGACACGCCGCCGCCGAGCGGCGGGAGGTCGAACGTGAGGATGTCGACGGGCCCGCTCCCGCGCAGCGGCTCGTCCGGCCCCGTCAGCACCGAGGCGAGGTCGACGCCGGCGACCACGAGGGGCAGCGCGACGACCGCGATCGGCGCCGCGAAGGCCCACGCGAACAGCAGCCCGGCGGCCGCGCCCGCGAGCGCCTCGACGGGGTTGGCCGCCGCGCCGACGTCCTGGGACGTCAGCACCGCCGCGAGGAACCCCGCCCCCGCGCCGAAGACCGC
>DASZDF010000583.1:0-4246 GCA_035942275.1 Solirubrobacteraceae bacterium
CCTGCGCGAGCCGGGTCTTGCCGACGCCGGGAGAGGCCACGACCGTGACCAGCCGCGTCTCGCCGGCCGCGACGGCAGCGTCGAACGCCGCGCGCAGGCGGTCGAGGTCGGCCTCGCGCCCGACGATCGGCGCGCTCAGGCGGTCCGGCCGGCGGCGCTCCGGCCGCGTCCCGTCGACGACGCGGTAGGCGGGCAGGCGCCGCGACTTCCCCTTGAGCTGGAGCGGCTCGACCGGCTCGAGGGTCGCCTGGTCGCGGACGAGGCGGAACGTCTCGGGGCCCGCGAGCACCTCGCCGTCGGCCGCGGCCTGCTCGAGCCGCGCGGCGATGTTCAGGGTGTCGCCGACGAGCAGGTCCGCCGGCTTCGTCGGGTCGACGACGACCTCGCCGGTGTTCACGCCCGTCCGCATCCCGACGCGGACGCCCCAGCGGTCCTCGAGGTCGACGTTCAGGGTCGCCAACGCGCGGCGCATCTCCTCCGCCGCGCGGATCGCGCGCAGCGCGTCGTCCTCGCGCACGACGGGCGTTCCCCAGACGGCCATGACCGCGTCGCCTATGAACTTCGCGACGGTGCCGCCGTGCGCGTGGACGGCGCCGCGCATCTCCTCGTAGAAGCGGTCCATCACCTTGCGCAGCGACTCCTGGTCCAGGCGCTCGCCGAGCGACGTGAAGCCGACGAGGTCGGCGAAGAGGACGGTGAGCGTCTTGCGGACCTCCTGCCCCGCCTGGTGGGCGAGCGGGGTGCCGCACTCGTCGCAGAACTTTGCGCCCGCTCGGTTCGGGTGGCCGCAGGCGCTGCACCTCGCCTCCGCGTTCACTCCGCGATCCTCTCAGGAGCGCCCGCCATCGCTCAACTGCCGCGTTTGTCTGTGTCGTGTGGGATCTGCCACACTGGCCGGGTCATGAGCGCAGTGCCCGCCATCCTTCGTACCACCTATGCGTCCGGCGGGCGCTTCTACGCCTGGCGATTTCTCTAGGCGTTCGGCCGATAGCCCTTGCCGTTCGAGGTCTGAACGGCAGCCGAGCGCCGCAGGACCCGTCGCAGCACCAGAGAAACCGGCGTAGGACTTCGAAAAGGACTCAGACAGATGATGATCGTGATGAAGGCGGGGGCGACGGAGGACGAGATCCAGCACGTCGTCGACCGCGTGGAGGGCGTCGGGGCCAAGGCCCACCTCTCGCGGGGCGAGGAGGTCACGGTGATCGGCGCCGTGGGCGACCGCGAGCACGTGCAGCGCCTCGGGCTCGACGGCTCTCCGGGCGTCGACAAGGTCGTGCCGATCCTCAAGCCGTACAAGCTCGCGTCGACGCAGCTGCGCAGCGGGGCGCCGTCGGTGCTCGAGATCGGCGGTCGGCGGGTCGGCGGCGAGCACTTCGCGCTGATCGCGGGGCCGTGCACCGTGGAGTCGCGCGAGCAGACGCTCGAGTCCGCGCGGGTCGTGAAGGCCGCCGGCGCCTCGATGCTGCGCGGCGGCGCCTACAAGCCGCGGACGTCGCCGTACGCGTTCCAGGGACTCGGGCGGGCGGGGCTGCGGATCCTCGCGGAGGCCAAGGAGGAGACGGGGCTGCCCGTCGTCACCGAGCTGATGGACACGCGGGACATGGAGGCGGTCGCCGAGGTGGCGGACGTCATCCAGGTCGGGGCGCGGAACATGCAGAACTACCCGCTGCTCGCGGAGATCGGCCGTTCCGGCGTGCCGGTGCTGATCAAGCGAGGGCCGTCGTCCACGCTCGAGGAGCTGCTGATGGCGGCGGAGTACGTCCTCAAGGAGGGCAACGAGAACGTGATGGTGTGCGAGCGCGGCATCCGCACGTTCGAGAACGCCTACCGCTTCACGCTGGACCTGACCGCGATCCCGGTCCTGAAGGAGATGACGCACCTGCCGGTCATCGTCGACCCGTCGCACGCGGCGGGGCGCCGCGGGCTCGTCGAGTCGCTGTCGCTCGGCGCGGCGGCGGCGGGGGCCGACGGGATCATCGTCGAGGTGCACCCGGACCCGGAGGAGGCCATCTGCGACGGGCCGCAGGCGCTCGAGACCGAGGGCTTCGCGCGGTACGTCGAGAAGGTCGAGCGCGCGGCCGCGGTCGCCGGCAAGACGCTGAGCGGCGCGCCGGCGGCCTAGGGCTCGTTGCGCGTCGCGGTCGTCGGCGTCGGGCTCATCGGCGGGTCCATCGGGATCGCGGCGCGCTCTCAGCTCGGCGCTCACGTCACGGGGTGGGACCCTGACCCTGACGCGCTCTCCGCCGCCCGCGCGCGCGACGCCGTCGACGCGGCCGCCTCCTCGGTCGGCGCCGCCCTGGAGGGGGCCGACCTCGCGTTCGTCGCGGCGCCGGTGGGCGCTCTTCCCGGCGTGGTCGACGAGGTGCTGCGTCGTGCGCCGGCCGAGTGCGCGGTCACCGACGTGGGCTCCACGAAGCGGGCGGTCGCCGTCGACGACCCGCGGTTCTGCGGCGGCCATCCGCTCGCGGGGGCGGAGACGGCGGGCGTGCACCACGCGCGGGGCGACCTCTTCGAGGGGGCGGTCTGGTACCTGACCCCGACGGCCCGCACGTCGGGGATCCTGCTCGAGCGCGTGCACCGCGCGGTCGCGGCGTTCGGGGCGCGGCCGGTGGCCATCGACCCCGAGACGCACGACCGGCTGATGGCCGGGGTCTCGCACCTCCCGCACGTGCTCGCGAACGTGCTGGTCGCGCAGGCGGCGGTGGCGCTCGGCGGTGAGTCGATCCCCTCGACCGGGCCGTCGTTCCGCGACGCGACGCGGGTGGCGGGCGCGAACAGCGCGATCTGGACCGACATCTACCTCGCGAACCGCGACGCGCTCGTCGAGCGGATCGAGGACACGGTCGCGCGGCTCTCGTCTGTCGCGGCCGCGCTGCGGGACGGCGATGCGGCGGCGATCACGTCGTGGAACGAGGCGGCGGCGGCCGACCGTCGCGCACTCCTGGAGGCGGGGCTCGAGGGCGGGTCGGTGCACGAGCTGCGGGCGTCGGTCCCGAACCGGCCCGGCGTGATCGCCGAGATCGCGCTGGCGCTCGGGCGGGCGGGTGTCAACATCGTGGACATGGCGTTGAGCCCGTCGGCTGACTTCAGGCAGGGGCGCGTCTCGCTGTGGGTGAGCGGGGGCGAGCACGCCGCGCGCGCGGAGGAGCTCATCGCGGGCCTCGGCTTCCCGGTCGCGCGGGGATGACCGGCGTGCAGTTCGATCCCGCCGACCGCCTGCGCGGGTCGGTCGTCGCGCCGCCGGACAAGTCGATCTCCCACCGCGCGGCGCTGCTGGGCGCGATGACCGACACGCCGGTGCGCATCGCGAACTACCTCGACGCCGAGGACACGAACTCGACGCTTGCGGCGGTGCAGCAGCTCGGGGCGATCGCCGAGGTGCGGCCCGACGAGGTCGTGTTGCGGGGGGTCGGGCTGCGCGAGGCGCGCGAGGTGACGAACGCCATCGACGTCGGCAACGCCGGGACGCTGATGCGGCTGCTGCCGGGGTGGCTGGCGGGGCACGACGGGCGGGCGTGGATCGTCGACGGCGACGAGTCGATCCGGCGGCGGCCGGTCGACCGGATCGCGGAGCCGCTGCGGCGGATGGGCGCCGTGGTCGAGGCGACGGCCGGCAAGTACCCGCCGTTCCGGGTGTACGGGTCGCGGCTGCGGGCGATCGCCTACGAGCTGCCGGTGGCGAGTGCGCAGGTGAAGTCGTGCGTGCTGCTCGCGGGGCTCGTCGCCGACGGGTCGACGACGGTCACCGAGCCCATCCCTTCCCGCGACCACACGGAGCGGATGTTGGCCCAGGCCGGGGTGACGATCCACCGGCACGGGCGGCACGTGACGGTCGCGAACACGGACGAGCTCGAGCTGGAGGACGTGCGGGTGCCGGGCGACCTGTCGTCGGCGGCCTTCGTGGTCGCGGCCGGGCTGATCGTGCCGGGGTCGCGGCTGGTCGTGGAGGACGTGGGCGTGAACTGGACGCGGACGGGGTTCCTGCGGATCGTCGAGCGGATGGGCGGGATCGTGATCGGCGACCTGGAGGAGGAGCCGGTCGACGAGATCCCGCCCGGCGAGCCGGTGACCGAGCTCGACGTGACGGCCGGGCCTCTCGTGGGGACGGTGGTGGAGCCGGACGAGGTGCCGCTGGCGATCGACGAGCTGCCGCTGGTCGCTCTTCTCGGGTGCTTCGCGGAGGGGGAGACGGTGGTACGGGGCGCGGGCGAGCTGCGCGTGAAGGAGTCGGACAGGATCACGGCCG
>DASZDF010000584.1:0-18804 GCA_035942275.1 Solirubrobacteraceae bacterium
GATCGCGCGCGTCCCCGCTCGGGCCGCCGCCGGCCGCGCGTCGCGGACGTGCCGGTCGAGCCACCCGTGCACGCTCTCGAGCAGCCGCTGCCGGTCTGCGGGCTTGTTCGCCGCGCGCTGGTGGCCGAAGTCGCCGAGCAGCAGCGACAGCGGCACGCCCGGATGGTCGCGGCGCGTGCGGTTGAAGAAGCGCGTCACCTCGTCGACCGGGAACAGGTCGTCGGTGAACCCGCTCGCGACGAAGAGCGGCGCGGGCGGCGTCGACGCGTCGATGTGGAACGGCGAATGGAACCGCGTGAGCGTGTCGACGATCGACCGCGCGAGCGGGTCGGTGTACGGCGGCCCGGCCGAGGCGCGCGCCACCCACGCCGTGACGTCGGCCTCCGGATCGACGCCCGGGGGCGCGACGAAGCCCATCGGCCGCCCGGGCACGAACGGCTCGCCGACGGGCTGCCCCGGACCGATCGCGTTCTGCGCCGCGGCGAAGACCGCGCCCGCGACCGACGCCTTCTCCACCCCGACCGGCGACGTGGACGCGTCGGGCGGCGCGATCGCGTACGTCAGCGTCGAGCCGTTCGGCGCGATCGCGTAGACGAGGTCGGTCCACGGGATGACGACGGCGGCGCCGGCGATGCGCAGCGCGGTGCCGCCCGCAGAGCGCCACGGCACGAGCGTGCCGTCCGGCAGCATCACCCGGTCGCGCAGCGCGGCGAGCATCAGCGACTGCCCGCCGCCGTACGAGTCGCCGGTGACGCCGATCCGCCGCGGGTCGGCGACGCCCTCGTCGACGAGCCGCCCCGCCAGCTCCTGCGTGTCGCGGCCCTCGTAGCGGACGTCGGCGAGGTGCAGGTAGCCGCGCGCGCAGCCGGCCGGGCTCGCGAGGCGCGACTCCGGCGTCCCGCACGACCCCCACAGCCCGCGCGCCGTGTAGGTGAGGACGGCGTAGCCCGCGCGCGCCCACGCGTAGGCGTTGTCGGTGTACGCGGTCGACGCCGGGTCGAGGTACTCGTGCTTCGAGTTGCCGAAGCCGTGGATCGCCACGACGAGCGGCAGCCCGGTCGCGCCCTCGCGCGGCAGCGTGACCGTCGTGTCAAGCGGCACGCCGTCCCACGTCTGCACGAGCCCCGAGCACTGGTGCACGCCCTCGCGAGACGCGCAGTCGGCGAGGCCGAGCGGCCCGGCCGAGGCGACGGCGGGCGCGAGGAGCAGCGAGAGGGCGGCGACCAGCGCGGCACGCACCGCAGGGAAGTGTGGCGCTCGGGTGGTTAGCCTGCGCCGCGTGCGCATCTCCGCGAAGGCCGACTACGCGCTGCGCGCCGCCGCCGAGCTGGCGACGGCCGACGGCGGGCCCGTCAAGGGCGAGCGGCTCGCGACGAAGCAGGACATCCCGCCGAAGTTCCTCGAGAACATCCTGGGCGACCTGCGGCACGCCGGGCTCGTGCGCAGCCAGCGCGGCGCCGACGGGGGCTACTGGCTCCAGCGACCCGCGGCCGAGATCACGCTCGCGGAGATCGTGCGCGCGGTCGAGGGGCCGCTCGCCACCGTGCGCGGCCAGCGCCCGGAGGACGTCGCCTACACCGGCGCGGCCGAGCAGCTCCAGCGCGTCTGGATCGCCGTCCGCCACAACCTGCGCGACGTGCTCGAGCAGGTGACGGTCGCCGACCTCGCCGCGGGCCGGCTGCCCGCGAACGTCGCGCGCCTCGCCGACGACCCGGACTCCTGGGTCACCCGCTGACGAGCGATGCGCGTCGCGATCGTCGGCAGCGGGTTCGGCGGGATCGGGATGGCCGTCCGGCTGAAGCGCGCGGGCATCGACGACTTCGTCGTGCTCGAGCGCGCGGGCGAGGTCGGCGGCACGTGGCGGGACAACTCGTACCCCGGGTGCGCGTGCGACGTGCCCTCGCACCTGTACTCGTTCTCGTTCGCGCCGAACCCGGACTGGACGCGCAGCTACTCGCCGCAGGCGGAGATCCTCGCGTACCTGCGCGGGGTGGCCGAGCGCGAGGGCATCCTCCCCCACGTCCGCACGAACCACGAGGTCACCGAGACCGCGTGGGACGAGGACGCGCAGCGCTGGCGGATCGCCGCCGGCGGGGAGGAGCTCGAGGCGCAGGTCCTCGTCGTCTCCGCGGGGCCGCTCAGCGAGCCGTCGATCCCGAAGCTGCCGGGGCTCGAGACGTTCGAGGGCGCGAGCTTCCACTCCGCAGCGTGGGACCACTCGCAGCCGCTCGACGGCAGGCGCGTCGCGGTCGTCGGGACCGGCGCGTCGGCGATCCAGTTCGTCCCGCAGATCCAGCCGGAGGTTGACCGGCTCCACCTCTTCATGCGGACCCCGCCGTGGATCATCCCGCGCGACGACCGCGACATCAGCGAGCGCGAGCGCCGCGTCTTCCGTGCATTCCCCCCGGCGCAGACCATGATGCGCGCCGGCGTGTTCGCCTCCCGCGAAGCCCTCGTGCTCGGCATGATGTACCCGAGGGCGGGCAAGCTGATCGAGCGGCGCGCCCGGAAGCAGCTCGAGGAGCAGGTCGCCGACCCGGTGCTGCGCGAGCGGCTCACGCCGAGCTACCAGATCGGCTGCAAGCGGATCCTGGTCTCCGACGACTTCTATCCGTCGGTCGGGCAGCCGAACGTCGAGCTCGTCACCGGCGGCATCCGCGAGGTCCGGGCGCGGTCGATCGTGTCCGGCGACGGGGTCGAGCGCGAGATCGACGCGATCGTCTTCGGCACCGGCTTCCTCACGACCGACTGGCCGTTCGCGCACCGGATCCGCGGCCGCGGCGGCGAGCTGCTCGCCGACCGCTGGCGCGGCGGCGCGAGGGCGTACCTCGGCACGACGATCGCCGGCTACCCGAACCTCTTCCTGCTCTACGGCCCGAACACGAACCTCGGGCACAGCTCGATCGTGTACATGCTCGAGTCGCAGGCCAACTACGTGATGGACGCGCTGCGCGTCATGGACGAGCAGGGCGCCGCCAGCGTCGAGCTGCGCGAGCAGGCGCAGGAGCGCTTCGACCGCGAGATCCAGGAGCGGCTCTCGACATCGGTGTGGAACGTCGGCGGCTGCGGGAGCTGGTACCTCGACGCCGACGGGCGCAACGCGCTCATGTGGCCGGGGACGATCCTGCGCTTCCGCCACCGCACGCGGCGCTTCGACCCGCGCCCGTACGTCCTGCGCGGCGGCGAAAGCGGGCGCGCCGCCGTGCATCCAGCGGAGGGGGTGAGTGCGCATACCCATGCATGAACATCCGCCGACTCACCTCCCTCGCCGCCGTCGCGGCCCTCGCCCTCGGCACCGCTGCATGCGGTGACGACGACGAGAAGAGCACCTCGAGCTCGCAGAGCAACCCCGAGCCCGTCGCCCAGATCGACACGCTGAGCGGTGAGGTCACCGCCGTGAAGCTCGACGCCGGCTTCGTCGAGGCCCTCGGCTCGCTGAAGGTCACGCCGGGCGTCCTCGGCTCCGCGAAGCTCGAGAACGGCTCGCTGAAGTTCCCGATCACCGGCGGGAACGTCACGTACTACAAGCCCGGCTCGGTCAGCCCGTACGTCCAGGGCCGCGTCGACCACGACGGCTCCGGCTTCAGCCTGACGGCCGGCGGCAAGAAGGTCGACCTCGAGAACTTCGTCGTCGACCCCGGCAAGTCGGTCCTCAACGGCCAGGTCAGCGTCGACGGCAAGGTCGCCGCGAAGAGCGCGCCGCTCTTCTTCCTCGACGGCCGCACGCTGCAGCCGCTGCGCACGACCGACGACGGCCGCGCGGTGCTCGAGGGCACGACGGTCAAGCTCAAGGACGAGGCCGCCGCGCTGCTCAACGAGACGTACGGCATCGACGCGCTCAAAGGCGGCCTGGTCATCGGCGTCGCCAAGATCACCGTCAACACGCAGGCCTAGCGGGCGCGTGGTGGCGCCGCCCTCCGGCGGCGCCACCTTCGCCGGAACCGGCTCCCGATCGGCTCACCGTCCAACTGCGAGCCTCGAAGCGCGTTGTAACGCACGATGGCTGTCGACACCTACTCCGCCGTGCCCAGACCTACCACCCTCGCGTCGCGGGCAGAGCTGCTCCGCGACGCCCGCGCGATCATGCGCGACGAGTACGCCGACGATCTCAACCTGGACGACGTCGCGACTCGCATCGCCACGTCGCGCCGCCAGCTCCAGCGCGTGTTCGCCGAGCTGGCGCAGAGCGGCTTCCGCGAGGAGCTCGCCGCGATCCGCATGGAGCGGGCCGCCGAGCTGCTGCACGGCCCGCTCCCCGTCGGGGAGATCGCCCGTCGCGTCGGCTACCGCCAGTCGGCGCAGTTCGCCAAGGCGTTCCGCGCGCACCACGGCGTCGTGCCGTCGGCGTACCGCGAGCGCGTACGGGGCTAGCGGCGCGCCAGGGCCCGCGCGATCCGCGCGCTGTCGCGCAGCGGCCGGTACGCGCTGGGCTGACCCTCGTAGATCGCCGGGATGGGGACCCAGGCGACGCGCACGCCCGCGCGCAGGCAGCGCTTGAGATGCAGCGTCTCGGCCTCGAAGCCGCCCGGCGGCGGCGGGACGTCGCTCAGCGCCCGCCCGCGCAGGAGGCGCATCCCGCACTGCGTGTCGCGCACCCGCCGCCGCGTCGCGAGCGCCATCGCGGCGGCAGCGGCGAGGTTTGCCGCGCGGCGCGCCAGCGGGATCCCGCGCAGGTCGCCGAAGCGGTCCCCGATGACGAGCTCCGCCGTCGACGCCGCCGCGAGGAAGGCGGGGATCGCCGACGGCGGGTGCTGCCCGTCGCCGTCGATCACGAGGACGGCGTCGCTGCCCTCCGCCACCGCCCGCTGCACCCCGCGCGCGACCGCCGTGCCCTTGCCGTGATTGCCGCCGAGGCGCAGCACGTCGGCGCCGCCGAGGCGCGCGGCCTCCTCGACGCCCAGCCCGTCGTCGACGACGAGGACACGGTCGACGGCCGCGCCGACCGCGGCCAGCAGCGCCGGTGACGGCGCGTAGACGTGACAGGGGATGACCGCGCGGACGTTCACGCGGCGATGCGGCGGCGCAGCGCCCGCACCGCGAGCGCGACGCCGGCGCCGATCGCCGCGCCGAGCAGCGCGCCGACCACCACGTCGGCCCAGAAGTGCACGCCGAGGTACGGCCGCGACACCGCGACGACCAGCGCGATCGCGAGCGCGGGCCAGCGCATCCGCGGGCACAGGACGGCGACCGCGGTCGCCGCCGCGAACGCCGTCATCGCGTGGCCGGAAGGGAACGACGGCGAGCTGGGCAGGTTTCCGACGTAGGCGATGTCGGGGTCGCTCACCGGCGGCCGGTGCCGGTCGACCAGCTCCTTGAGCGCGACGTTGAGCGCGGAGGCCAGCGCGAACGCCGCGGCCGACGCGAGCATGGCCAGCGGGACGAGGCGGCGCTGGAACCCGTCGCTCAGCCCGCCGAGGCCGACGAGCAGCGGCCCCTTGATCCACCACAAGGAGGCGAAGGCGAAGACGGTGGTCGCGGACCCCCACCGCAGCTCGGCGGTCTCGTGCGTGAGGTGGAGGTCCAGGGCCGCGAGTTCCCGGACGAGGTCCAGCATCGGCACGTCCCAGACTAGACGAGGGTCCCGACCGGAACGGTCGGGGCCCTCGTCGACACCTCCGGGACGAGCGTGGTGCTCAGCGGTTGACGCGCTTGAGCAGGCAGAGCCGCGGGCTCTGCTGCTTCGCGCTGCGGCGGGTGAGCGTCGGCAGACCGAGGGCCTGGCGGTCGCTCGCCGCGGCGCTCGTGAACGTGCCGGCCTCCGACGACGGCGCCCGGCTGGCGTCGAAGCGGAAGATGTCGAGGCCGCGGTTGATGTCGTCGGAGTACAGGTAGAAGTCGCCGTCCGGCTCGATGACCGGCGTCTTCGCCGACCAGGAGTTCGAGTCGGTGAAGACGTAGTGGCCGATCTGCCGGATCGCGCCGGGGATCTCTGTCTCGCCCTGGCCGACGTTGATCGGCAGGTCCGCAAGGCCGGAGAGGTCGAGCACCCGCACGCCGCCCATGTAGTAGGCGATGGTCATGATCTGCTCGTCCTCGTGGATGTCGAACACGTGGGCCGTGCAGGTGTCGAGCGGATGGCGGTCGTCGCGGACCTCGACGTCGTCGATGTTCCAGTAGCCGACCTTGACCGGGACGGCCTCCTCGGAGATGTCGAAGATGTGGACGCCGCCGGTCGGGCAGGCGGCGGGGCCCGAGGCGCCCGCGACCTCGTCCTCGACGATGAGGAAGTCGCGCCCGGCGATGGTGACCGGGTCGGCCTGGTGCCAGACGTTGATCGCCTCGTCGTCGAACTCGCTGATGACCGTCGGCTTCGCCGGATCGGTCGTGTCGAGGATCACGCCGTGCGAGATCGCGGCGGAGTACGCGCGCGTGCCCTCCTCGTTGAACGTGATGTCGTGCGAGTCCGCCCCGAGGCCCGGCAGCGGCAGCAGGCTCACCGACGCCGTCTGCGTCGGCTTCGACAGGTTGCGGATGTCGACGACCTCGATGGCCGGGAGCGTCGCGTCGATGACGAGGTCGGAGTTCGAGTTGTAGAGGTAGTCGCCGCTCGGGTGCACGGTCATGTTGTGCGACCCGCGCGGGAACGCCACGAAGGACGCGACCTTCGGGTTGTTCGGGTTCGTGACGTCGACGATCATCGTCCCGAGGCGCGCGTTGCCCTCGTCGTCGATCGCGTCGAAGCGCCGCTCGGCCTCGGTGTAGCAGCGCGAGCTCGCCGTCACCTTCGTCGCCTCGTAGTCGTTCGTGTACGTGACGTACGTCCTGGAGCCGCGCTTGAAGACCTGCGTGTCGCCCTGGCTGACCGCGCAGTCGTACGCGGTGACCACACGCGCCCGCTCCGGCACCGTGATGTCGACGATCTGGAGGCCGTTCTTCTCCGACCCCGCGAACGCGTAGCGCTTGCCCTTCATCGTCGCGAACTCGACGTCGGTCCCGTAGGGGACCTTCTGCTTGTACTTGTCGGGCATCGCGTACGGGAGGTTCTTGACGAACGACATGCTGTCGCTGTGCCGGTTCTCCGCCGCGGGTGCGGCGGCCGGCAGCGCGAGCAGCGCGGCGAGGGCGGTGCGGATCACGAGGCGCGGGGCGGTCATGTCCTCCTCAACGCACCCGGCGCCGGATTCTTGCGGTTCCCCGCCGTCCGCCCGGGGGTAGGTCGCGGTCATGGACGACGAACGCGACTTCGAGGGCATGGCGCCCGGGGACGAGGCCCCTCCCGGCACCGAGGGGGCCGGCGAGGACATCTGCCCGGCCTGCGGCGGCGACGGCCGTCGTGAGGGGTCCGAGTGCGCCGAGTGCGGCGGCACCGGCCGCGTCATGCGCGGCGTCGGGGGGGCGTAGGCTCAAGCCGCCGTCCCGCAGAGCCGACTCAACGGTCATGCAGCACCAGCGCAAGGAGCAGATCGAGCTCGAGACGACCCGGCACCGGATGATCGGGTCGGTCACGCTGTCGCAGAACGGCTTCCGCAGCCGGGTCTCCGACCTGCTCAACGCGACCGAGCGCGAGTTCATCGCGCTGACCGACGTCACGCTCCAGCCGCTCGACGGCGGCGAGCCCGTTCACCGGGAGTTCGTCGCCGTCTCGCGCCAGCACATCGTGTTCGTCGCGCCGGTGCGAAACGAAGGCGCTCAGGCGAGCTAGACTGAGGGCCGGTCAGCCGTCCGCACCCGCACAAGGGTGCCGGCGGGGGACCCCCCCGTTGTACAGACGTTGCGGCTGGGCGCTCGGTGCGGGCGCAGAGCTGTATCGCCCCCGGAGAGCAAATCGGAGGCGCAGATGGACACACAGCTCGACACGGCGACCAGAGCATCTCCCAAGCGGACGGACGAGGTGCGCCTCATCCGCCTCCTCGACGCTGAGCCGGACTTCGCCACAGGCGTGCGCGCGGACGATGCCGCCGCGGCCCGCCGCCATACGATCGCACCCGCCGTCACGGTCGCGCCCGGCCCGTGGTCGCCCGACCTGATGCGCACCGCCGACGCGGTCACCGGCCCGTTCGCGGCGATCGTCCTGAACGGCCTCATCGCGCGCGACGTCGTGCTCGCCGACCGCGTCGCGACCCAGCTCGTCGGCGCAGGCGACGTCATCCCGCTCGGGGACTGGGACGACGGCTCGCCGCCGATCCACACCGAGTGGCGCGTGGCCGTCGAGGCGGAGGTCGCCGTGCTCGACGCGCGCTTCCTCGCCGCCTCGCAGCGCTGGCCGTGGCTCACCGCCCGCATGGTCGAGCGCGCCGCGCGCTGGGCCGACCGCGCCGCCGGCCTCCAGGCGATCACGCAGCTCGGCCGCGTCGACCTGCGGCTCGTGGCGCTCCTGTGGCACCTCGCCGACCGCTGGGGCCGCGTCACCGCCGACGGCGTCCTCCTCCCGCTGCGCCTCACGCACGAGACGCTCGGCCGGCTCGTCGGCGCGCAGCGCCCGACGGTCACCCTCGCTCTGCGCGACCTGCGCGAGCAGGGCGCGATCGAGCGCCGCGGGACCGGCTGGCTCCTCGCCCGCCAGAGCCGCGACCTGCTCGAGCCCCAGCGCGAGCGCCTCGCTCCCGCCGAGGACGGGCTCGCGATCCTCGAGGAGGCGCCGGTCGTCGACCTCGACGAGCGCCTGGCGCAGGCCCGGCAGGAGGTCGCCAGCACACGCGCGCGCGGCCAGGTTGGCCACATCCGCCGGCGGCGGGACAACGCCCCCGCGCCGGTGCCGCCGCCCGACGCCGCGTAGGCCTCGTCAGCGGAGAGGGAGGGATTCGAACCCTCGAACGAGGTTGACCCCCGTTACGCGATTTCCAGTCGCGCCCGTTCAACCGCTCCGGCACCTCTCCTGGGCGAGCGGCGACGAAGGGTAGCCGCTAGATCCGCCAGCGGCCCTCGACCAGGACGGGCACCCGCTCGCCCTCGCCGGTCACCCCGGTGACGCTCACGTCGGGCGCGCCGATCATGAAGTCGACGTGGATCTCGCTGGTGTTGGCGCGCGGCCGGTCGGCCTCGTCGTCGACCGTGAACGTGTACGCCGAGCCGAGCGCGATGTGGCTCGCCGCGTTCTCGTCGAGCAGGGTGTCGTAGAAGACGGTGTCGAGCGCCCCGATGCGGCCCTCGCCGTCGACGAGCGCGACCTCGCCGAGCCGGCACGCCCCCGCGTCGCGCTGCGCGTAGCCGGCGAGCACGTCGGCGTTCTCGCCCTCGAACGCGACCGCGCGGCCGTCCTCGAAGCGCACCTCGAGGTCGCGGACGATCGTGCCGTGCACCTCGAGCGGCTTCGTCGAGCGGACGTGCCCGTCCACGCGCTGCGGGTCCGGCGTGCTGAACACCTCCTCGCTCGGGAGGTTCGGCATGTGGACGATGCCGTCGAGGGTCTCGAACCGCGCGGCCATGAACGACGAGCTCGGCAGGAGGCCGACGGTCAGATCGGTGCCCGGTCCCTCGAAGTGCAGCGCGTCGAAGCGCCGCTCGGTGAGCCGGCTCGCCGCGGTCGTCAGCGTCTCCGCGCGGTCCCGCCACGCGGCGACCGGGTCGTCCTCGTCGAGGCGCAGGACGTGGAGGACCTGCGCCCACAGCCGGTCCTCGGCCTCGTCGGCGGGGAGGTCCGGGAAGACGAGGCGCGCCCAGCCGGGCGACGGCCCCGCGACCGCGGACCAGTTCGTGGTGCGCGCGTTGACGACCGTCGCCGCCTCGCGCAGGAACGGGAGCTGGTCGCGCCCGGCGCGGTCGGGGTCGACCCCCTCGAGCGCCTCGGGGTGGGCCGTGCCGCTCAGGCCGATCCGCGCGCAGCGCTGCTCGCTGATCGCCAGCAGCCGCTCGCCGTACCAGGACGGGACGAAGTCGAGCGTCGCCTCGTCGGCGTGCACCAGCCGCTCGCGCTTGACGTACATGTCGAAGTACGCCACGTCGACGAACTTCGCCCCTTGCCGGTACGCGGCGCGTGCGATGGCGCGGACGATGTCCTCCTGACCGAGCTCCGCGCCGACGGCGAGGACCTGGCCGGGCTGCACGTTCGCGCCGAAGCGGACGGCGAGGTCGGCGAGGCGCTCGATCGCCTCCGCGCGGTCGATCATCCCCGCTCGGACTCCGCCTGCTCGTCGAGCTTCTCGCGCAGGTACGCCGCGCGGTCCGCGCGCCGCTCGTGCGTTCGCTCCTCGCGCGGGTCGGGCGCGCGCTCGGCCATCTCGCGCTCGGCCTCCTCGCGCTCGGCCTGGACCGCGCGCAGCTCCTCGGTCGACGGATTGTCGGAAGTCCCGTCCACCGCGCGGACGGCGCTCAGCGCGCGGTGGCCTCGGCGGGGTCGTCGACCATCTCGATGACGCCGTCGATGCCCGCGATCTCGACGATGCGGTGGACGGTCGTGCCCGGTGCGCCGCGCACGCACGTGAAGCGCCCGCCGCGCTCCTCGGCGCTGCGGTGCGCGCCGACGACCACGCGCAGGCCGCTCGAGTCGATGAAGTCGAGCGAGCGCAGGTCGAGCAGGACCCAGACGCCCTCGCTCAGGCGCGGCATGATCGCCTGCTCGAGCTCGGGGGCGCTGGCCATGTCGAGCTCGCCGCGGGGCGTCACGTCGATGCGTCCGTCGCGCTCCTCGACGTCGATCGCGAAAGGTTCGACCGCTTCCATCAGGCGGCGCAGTCTACGGCCCCGGGCGACGGCACGCAGCGCGGCGCGGCGGGTTGCCAAGCAACTGACCGGGCTTCATCCGTTGGTCGGAACGGGGAGTCGATGCGTAGATGGCAGCACTGCCCATGACCGACGAATCCCAATCCGGCACCGTCCCGCTCGCCGGGTCTGCCCGCACCGCGCCGCCCGCCGGCCGGGCCGCGCGCGACGCGCGCTGGCGCCGGCTCGTCATGCGCTACCAGCAGGGCGACCGCGCCGCGGGCGAGCAGCTCGTCAACGAGCTGCTGCCGCTGGTGCGCCACCTCGCGAGCCGGTGGTCCGCGAAGGTCGGCCGCGACGACCTCGTGCAGGCCGGGCTGCTCGGGCTCACGAAGGCGCTCGACCGCTTCGACCCCGCGCAGGGCGCGTCGTTCACCGGCTACGCCGTCCCGACGATGCTCGGCGAGATGCGCCGCCACCTGCGCGACCACGCCTGGGCCGTGCGCGTCCCGCGCGCGCTGCAGGAGGACGCGATGCGCGTCACCCGCGCGATCCA
Organism: Solirubrobacteraceae bacterium; assembly: GCA_035942275.1. Classification (GTDB taxonomy): domain Bacteria; phylum Actinomycetota; class Thermoleophilia; order Solirubrobacterales; family Solirubrobacteraceae; genus CADCVT01. The sequence continues at coordinate 11,135 of DASZDF010000584.1, forward strand.
GCAGCTCGAGCCGAAGCTCGGCCGCTCGCCGACGCCGCAGGAGCTCGCCGACCACATGCAGCTCGACGTCGAGACGGTGCTCGAGGCGATCGTCGCCGGGCGCGCGTACCACTCGTCCTCGCTCGAGCAGCCGGCCGGCTCCGGCTCCGACGACCTCACGCTCGGCGACACCGTCGGCGAGGAGGACGCCGAGCTCGACCGCACCGAGCTCGCGGTGCTGCTCGGCCACGTGCGCCACGTGCTCGACGAGCGCGAGCGCTACGTGCTGCACCTCCGCTTCGAGCGCGACATGACGCAGACGGCGATCGCCGAGCGCATCGGCGTGTCGCAGATGCAGGTGAGCAGGATCCTTCGTGGGACCCTGGTCAAGCTGCGCACGGAGATCGAGCGGCGCCCCGCAGTTCCCGCTGCTGCCTAACATCGGCGCATCGGGGTACGAACTTGCGGGAAGGCTGCCCGCCGGGGCCCCACGCAACTAGGAGGAGACGACCACCCGATGGCCGACCCAGGCGCACGAGAGCTGAAGCTCACCCAGTACCTCAACGAGGCATACGGCAAGGAGAAGCAGCTCGAGACGGTTCTTCAGAACCAGATCAATCTCGCGAAGGCCGCTGCGCGCAAGACGCTGCAGAAGCGTCTGCAGGATCACCTCAAGGAGACCAAGGCGCAGTCGCGCGGTCTCGAGCGCCGCATCAAGCAGCTCGGCGGCAAGGCCGAGGCGGTGAACCTGCCCGGGCCGGACATCGTCTCCGACGCCGCCGGCGGCGTGGCCAACGTCGCCAACCGCGCGATCGCCGCCGCGAAGGGGCCGGTGCAGGCGCTGCGCGGCACGAGCCCGGCCGACAACCTGCTGCGCAACATCCGTGACGCGGTGTGGAACGAGGCCGAGGAGATCGCGCACTACGACGCGATCGAGGCGCTCGCCGAGTCGCTGAACGACAGGGACACCGCGAAGCTCGCGCGCGAGTTCCGCCGGCAGGAGGAGCGCATGCAGAAGTTCCTCCGCGGTCAGATCTCGCAGCTCGTCAAGCAGGTCGTCAAGGACGAGGTGCCCGCGCGGGAGCGCTCGGGCAACGGCGGGACGTCGCGGCGCGCGGCGTCGTCCTCCGGCTCGTCGTCGCGCTCGAGCGGCTCGACGTCGCGCAAGGCCGCCGCTTCCAAGGGCGGGCGCAAGTCGTCGTCCAGCTCCGGCGGCTCCTCGCGCACCCGCGCGTCGTCGTCCGGCTCCTCGTCGCGCTCGAGCGGCTCGACGTCGCGCAAGGCCGCCGCGTCGAAGGGCGGGCGCAAGTCGTCGTCCTCCGGCTCCTCCTCGTCGCGCTCGCGCGCGTCGTCGAGCGGGTCGTCGTCGCGCAAGTCGAGCGGCTCGTCGTCGCGCCGCTCGGGCGGCTCCTCGTCGCGCCGCTCCGGCGGCTCGAGCTCCTAGTCGCTTCGCGCTGCCCGGCGGGTTCGCTCGCCGGGCGGCGTCGTCGCTTCGCGCGGCGCGGCAAGGGGCGCCTTCGCGCAGGTCCGCTGAGCCCGTCGCGCTTACAGCGAGGCTGGTGAGGGCGAAGAGAGCGCCCACAACGCAACACTCGCGGTCGTCCGGCCCGCGAGTGTGACGTTGCGGGCGCTATAGGCACCAAATTGCACACGGCCGGAATCCGGTGCGGGCGAGCGTGACGTTGTGGGCGCAGCAGCGAGCCCTCCCTGCCTCCTCACCCGCCCTGCTGTAAGCGCGGCGGGCCCAGCTACCGCGCGCGAAGGCGCCCTGTGCCACGGCGCCCAACGACGAAATCGCCGCGCTCCGCGGACTCGAGCGTCGCAGGGTCGACCGAGAACGGCGCGTCCTCGCGGTAGGACTCCAGCCGCGGCGCCGGCGCGCCCTGCAGCGGGCGCCCCGGGCCGCGCGTGCGCAGCGGCAGCGCGATCGTCCCGCCGCGGACCTCGACGTCGGTCTGCGTCGGCACGTGCACCCACGCCTCCGCGTTCGCGCCGGAGACGAGGACGCCGATGCGGTGGCCGGCGGGAAGCTGCCACTCCGTCGGGTAGAGCTCCACGGCGGCCGGCCCCTCCTCGGAGACGAGCCGCGCCCCGCGGCTGATCATCGTCGCCTGCCCGTCGGGCGCGACGTCGTAGACGTTGACGACGAGGTTCGTCTGCGGCGCGACCGGCGCGACGTCGACCTTCGCGTGCGGGATCCCAGCGAGGTGCGCGAGGCGCGCGAGCGGGCGCGACAGCGTCCAGGTCCCGGCGCCGGTCGTGTACGGCTCGCCGCCGTAGAGCGCGCTGCCGCCGGCGCCCGCCCCGAGGTCGCCCGAGCCGAGGTTCCAGCCGTCGTCGGCGTACGTCCCGGCGTTGAGCGGCGCGACGTGCGGGCGCGTGTCGGCAGGCGGCCAGGCGGCCTCGCGGCGCCAGCGGCCGTCGCTGCCCTGCAGCGCGACGGGCGGGTCGCGGCGCACCTTCGCCTGCGCGGACCGCGACCCCTTCAGGTACGCGTCGTAGAAGCGCATGACCTCGTCGAACCAGCCGCGCCGGCCCATCGCGAGGCGGTCGTCGACCATGTCGTTGCCGCGGACGTGGTCCCACCAGCCGAGCCACAGGCGCTTCGGCCCGCGCAGCTTCTCGTAGAAGTCGATCGCGCCGCCGCCGATGTTCGTGTTGACGTCGAGGAAGCCCGTCGTCATGAGGAAGGGGACGGTGCTCCCCTCGTTGCGGTCGACGAAGTCGCGCACCTTCCAGAAGTCCGTGCTCTCGTCCGGGTTGTAGTGGCCCGCCAGGGCCGCCTGGCAGTCCGCGGTATGCGCCAGCGAGTTCAGCGTGTACTTCAGGTCGTCGCCGAGCGTGAAGCCGCCCTCGGCCTGCGTGCCGTAGCTCGCCGCCGGATACGCGAGCGACTGGAGGTAGCGCACGCCGCCGCTGTAGCTGCCGCGGTAGCGGTCGCCCACGACCTGCTGCGCGACCACGGCCTCGAGGCCCTTGGGCTGCAGCGTGGCGCCGACGACGCCCGTGTTGCCGTCGTAGCTCTTGCCGTACATACCGACGCGGCCGTTCGACCACGGCCGGGTCGCCGCCCACTCGACCGCCGCCTTCACGTCGGCCTGCTCGCCGGGGCCGAGGATGTCGAGGCAGCCCGAGCTGCCGCCGGTGCCGCGCAGGTCGACCATGACGACCGAGTAGCCGCGCTCGAAGACCTCGCCGCCCTCGAACAGGTCGTGGAAGCGGCTCGAGGGGCCGGGATCCCGCGACTCGTTCCCGTCGTCGACCGAGTGGCCGAGGTACGGGCTGACGATCGCGATCACGGGGGTCGGGCGGTTCACGCCCACCGGCCGCAGCACGTCGGCGTGAAGCTCCTCGCCGTCGGGCGTCGCGATCCACTCCTCGGTCCACTCGGCGCCCTCGGGCACCGGCGCCGCCGCGGCGGGGGCGGCGACGAGCAGGAGGGCGAGCAGGGCGAGGAGCGTGATCCGGTGCATGCCCCCTCCAACGCAGCACCGGCCCGAAGCTGGCGGCCCTAGCGCGTGCCCTCCACGATCGCCGCCTGGAGGCGCCGCATCCCGGCGAGCCAGCGGTCGTAGTCCGAGCCCTTGCGCTGGAAGAACGTCAGCACCTCGGGGTGCGGGAGGATGAGGAAGCGCTCCTCGCGCAGCGCGTCCACGACGTCGTCGGCGACCTGCTCGGGCTCGAGGATCGCGCCCGCGGCGCCGACGACCGCCGCCGCCTGCTCGCCCTCCTCGCCACCGGTCAAGAGCGGCGTGTTGACGCCCATCGGGCACAGGACGCTCACCCCGACGCCCTGGTCGCCGTAGGTCACCGACAGCCACTCGGCGAAGGCGACGGCCCCGTGCTTGCTGACCGAGTACGCGGCGGACCCGATCTGCGTGAGCAGCCCGGCGGCCGACGCCGTCGACAGGAAGTAGCCGTTGCCGCGCTCGAGCCAGCCGGGCAGCAGCCTGCGCGCCGCGTACACGTGCTGCATCACGTTGACCGCGATCGCCGACTCGAAGCCGTCGAGCATCGTGCCGCCGCCGACCCCCGCGTTGGCTGCGAACAGGTCCACCGGCCCCGCCTCCCGCTCGACCCGGTCGATCAGCGCGCCGACCTGGGCCTCGTCGCTCACGTCCCACGCGATCCCGAGCGCCCCGATCTCGGCCGCGGCCCGCTCCGCGCCCTCCAGGTCGGCGATCCCCACCGCCCTCGCGCCCTCCTCCGCGAAGCGCCATGCGAGCGCCCGCCCGATTCCCGATGCCCCGCCCGTGACGACGACGACCTTTTCCTTGAGCTCCATTGCGGGGATGATGCCCTCGGATGGGCGAGGAGGTCGTCGCGACCCAGTTCAGCCGGGAGGACCGGCAGCGGTACCGGGACAAGGTGCACCGCTGCCTGGACGCGTTCGCCCGCATGCTGGCCGAGCACCGCTTCGAGGAGGACTCGAGCTCGGTCGGGCTGGAGATCGAGCTCAACCTGACCGACGACGAGGGCCTGCCCTCGATGTGCAACGCGACCGTCCTCGAGCGGATCGCCGACGCGGACTTCCAGACCGAGCTCGCGCAGTTCAACGTCGAGATCAACGTCGCGCCGCGGCGGCTGGGCGGCTCGGTCCTCGGCGACCTCGAGCAGGCGGTGCGCGGCACGCTCAACAGCGCGGAGGAGAAGGGGCGCACGGCGGGCGCGCACATGGTGCTCATCGGGATCCTCCCGACGATCGACAAGGAGCACCTCAACGCCGACACGCTGAGCGCGAACCCGCGCTACGCGCTGCTCAACGAGCAGATCTTCGCGGCGCGCGGCGAGGACCTCCACATCGACATCGCGGGGCCCGAGCGGCTCTCGACGTACGCGGACACGATCGCGCCGGAGGCCGCGTGCACGAGCGTGCAGCTCCACCAGCTCGTCGCGCCCGAGGACTTCGCGCGCCACTGGAACGCCGCGCAGGCGATCGCGTCGGTGCAGGTCGCGCTCGCCGCGAACTCGCCGTACTTCTTCGGGCGCGAGCTGTGGCGGGAGACGCGCATCGCGCTCTTCGAGCAGGCGACCGACACGCGCCCGGAGGAGCTGAAGGCGCAGGGCGTGCGGCCGCGGGTGTGGTTCGGCGAGCGCTGGGCGACGTCGATCTTCGACCTCTTCGAGGAGAACGTGAAGTACTTCGGCGCGCTGCTGCCGGCGATGTACGCCGAGGAGCCGTTCGAGGCGCTCGAGAGCGGGGTCACGCCGCGGCTCGGCGAGCTGCGGCTGCACAACGGCACGATCTACCGCTGGAACCGGCCGATCTACGACGTCGTCGAGAACTGCCCGCACCTGCGCGTCGAGAACCGCGTGCTCCCGGCGGGCCCGACGGTCGCGGACATCGTGGCGAACGCCGCGCTGTACTACGGGCTCGTCCGCGTGCTGATCGACGAGGAGCGCCCGCTGTGGACGCGGATGGCGTTCCAGACCGCGGAGGAGAACTTCCACGCGTGCGCGCGCGACGGCATCGACGCGCGGGTCTTCTGGCCCGGCGTCGGCGAGGTGCCGGTCGCCGAGCTCGTGCTGCGGCGCCTGCTGCCCCTCGCGCACGAGGGCCTGGAGCGCTGGGGCGTCGACAAGGGCGACCGCGAGCGCCTGCTGGGGATGATCGAGGGCCGCTGCCTCAACCACGTCAACGGCGCGTCGTGGCAGGCCGACACCGTGCGCGCACGCGAGGAGCGCGGGCGCTCACGGGAAGCCGCGCTGCGCGAGATGCTCGTCCGCTACCGCGAGCTGATGCACGCGAACGAGCCCGTGCACACCTGGCCGGCCGGCGGCTGACGGGGCGAAGCGGCCGGGCCGCTCCGCCCCGGCGGTCCTACAGGTTCTGCTGGTAGGTGAACTTGACGCGGCGCGACCCCTTCTTGCAGGTCACGGCGCCGTTGAGCTCGGTCGAGATGCGGTTGCGGCGCTCCGAGCAGCTGTAGCCGTCGACGCGCTTGTTGCAGCGCCCGTCCTTGCCGCCGTTGCGCATGCGGCACGAGTAGTGGTGCTTCTGGACCGTGCGGCCGGACGCGCAGCTCGTGCTCGTCACCGAGAGGCTCGTGAAGTAGCCGTCGCCGGGGTACTTCGCCGAGCTGCAGCTCTTGGCCGAGGCCGTGCCGACGCCGGCGAGGGCCACGACGGCGAGAGCGGCGAGCAGGGCGAGGGGAAGGGTGCGAAGGCGCATCAAACGGTCTCCTTGGGGGCCAGGTTTCGAGTGCAGAAACCTAGCGGCGGCCTGAAGTTGCGCGGATGTCGCGAAGCAACCGGGCGGGCGAGAAGTTGCCGGTGACGACCATGCGGTCGAGGGCGTAGGCGCCGTCCGCGGGCGACGCCGCGCCGCGCCGCGTCGTCGTCGCCCCCGTGAACCCGGCGGCGAGCACCGCGGCCAGCACCGCGGAGTCGTAGCGGCCGTACGGGTAGCAGAAGAAGTCGACCGGCGACCCCGGGAACGCGCGCCGCAGCGCCGTCCGCGAGCCGGCGACCTCCGCCTCGAGCTCCTCCGGCCCGACGGTCGTCAGGTCGACGTGCGTGACCGTGTGCGCGCCGAGCTCCCACCCGTCGAGCAGCAGCCGGCGGACCTGGCGCCGGGTCAGCCCGCCGCGCGCGCCCAGCCGCCGCGTCTGGAGGTTCAGCACCCCGGGCCAGCGGCGCGCGCGCAGGACCGGCGCCGCGTTCGCGTACTGGTCGGCGAAGCCGTCGTCGAAGGAGAGGATCACCGGCCGCCTCGGCAGCTCCGTCCCGTCCTCCCAGTGCCGCCACGCCCGCGCGAGCGTCACCGCGGTGTAGCCGGCGCGGTCGAGCGCCGCGACGTGCCGCGCGAACAGCCGCGCGGGGACGTAGAGGGCGCGCGACGACGCGTCCGCGGGCGCCGTCGCGACGTGGTGGTAGACGAGGATCGGGACCGGCGTGTCCCGCTGGGCCGCCGCCGCGGGGGCCGCCGCGGCCAGCAGCGCGACGAGCGCCGCGGCCGCCGCGAACCTCATGGGCGCGTGCCGGCCGCCATGTGCGCGAGCGCCCGGTCGATGTGCCGCAGGAGGTACGGCCCGAGCGTCGTCGCGAACACGCGCGTCAGGTGGGTCTCGTCCTTGTGCACGAGCGCGCCGCCGATCACCGGCAGGCACATCCGCTCGCTGCACATGAAGCGCGTCATGTCGATGAGCTGCACGCGGCGCGGGTCGGACCGCCGCGCGGCCGGCGTCGCCGGGTCGCGCTTCAGCGCGAACTCCCGCGGGACCGCGCACTTCGGGCCCGCCGCGATCTTCCTGCGGATCGCGCGCGCGACGCAGTCCATCGAGTTGCGGGAGTTCCGCGGGACGTCGCGGATCGAGAAGATCCGCTCGACCGACGGCGGCAGCTTCGCGAGCGCCTGCGTGTACCCCTCGACGTGGGCGCTGTAGTCGCGCCCGTTCGCGCCCACGACCTTCCCGCCGGTGTGGTTGGACGTGATCACCGTGCGGATCTCCGGGTGCTTCTCGAACCAGCGGAAGAGCTGGCGCTTCCACCGGATGCACTTCGTCTTGCCCGGCGCGGGGATGTCGGTGATCGCGGTCGACAGCGGGCACCCGGCCTTCGTGAACGAGATCCCGTGCCAGCGCTTCTCGGCGACGACGACGTCGATCGCCGCGCGCCAGTGGGCGGCGTGGCTGTCGCCGATCAGCGCGATCGTCTCGGACGCCTCCTCGGGCGCGACGCCGAACGCGCAC
>DASZDF010000585.1:0-1799 GCA_035942275.1 Solirubrobacteraceae bacterium
GCCCAGCGCCCGAGCCGCCAGTCCGCCCGCCGTCGCTCGCCGTCGAGCGCCGCGAGCACCTCCTGCTCGCGCCGCCCGAGCCAGTCGTCGTCCGCCGGCACCTCTCGCGCCTCCGCGGTGACCCATTCCACGCGTCACATGGTCGCGCGGGAGGCCGGGTAGACGCTCTCCCGTGGGAGGGCTGAGCCGCATCGGGAGCGCGGCGGCCGGCGCGGCGCTGGCCGGCATCGCCGCGCGCGACCTCACGCAGAGGCGCCACGCGATCCGGCGGAACTTCCCCGTGGTCGGGCGGTGCCGCTACCTGCTCGAGGAGATCGGGCCCGAGCTGCGGCAGTACATCGTCACCTCCAACGACGAGGAGCGGCCGTTCTCCCGCGACCAGCGGCGCTGGGTCTACGCGTCGTCGAAGAAGGAGATCAACACCTTCGGCTTCGGCACCGACAACGACCTCGAGAACGTCCAGGGCGGCCTGCTCGTGCTCAAGCAGACGACGTTCCCTGACGCGCCGCCGGAGAAGGGGACGACCGGCTCCGCCCCCGAGTACCTGCTGCCCGCGGCGAAGGTGCTCGGCGGCGCGCACGGGCGCAGGCATGCGTTCCGCCCCGTCTCGCTCGTGAACATCTCCGGCATGAGCTACGGCTCGCTGTCGCCGGTGGCGGTCGAGGCGCTCAACCGCGGGGCCGCGCTCGCGCCATGCCTGCACAACACGGGCGAGGGCGGGCTCGCACCGGCGCACAAGAACGGCGGCGAGCTCATCTTCCAGATCGGGACCGGCTACTTCGGCTGCCGCGGCGAGGACGGGCGGTTCTCGCTCGAGCGCCTGCGCGAGCGGATCGCCGAGGCGCCGGTGCGGGCGATCGAGATCAAGCTGTCGCAGGGCGCGAAGCCCGGGCTCGGCGGGATGCTCCCCGGCGCGAAGGTGTCGCCGGAGATCGCGGCGATCCGCGGGGTCCCGGTCGGCGAGGACTGCGTCTCGCCCGCGCGGCACACCGCGTTCGGCAACCCGGCGGAGCTGATCGAGTTCGTCGAGATGATCGCGGGCGACACGGGGCTGCCGGTCGGGATCAAGGCGGCCGTCGGGCGGATGGAGTTCTGGGAGGAGCTCGCGGAGCGGATGGCGGCGACCGGCGCCGGGCCGGACTACATCGCGATCGACGGGGCGGAGGGCGGGACGGGCGCCGCGCCGCTGACGTTCTCCGACCACGTCGCGATGCCGTTCAAGATCGGCTTCTCGCGGGTGTTCGCGACGTTCGCGCGGGCGGGGATCGCCGACGACGTGGTCTTCGTCGGCGCGGGCCGCCTCGGCCTGCCCGACACCGCGCTGTTCGCGTTCGCGCTCGGCGCCGACACGGTCCACGTCGGCCGCGAGGCGATGCTCGCGATCGGGTGCATCCAGGCGCAGCGCTGCCACGTCGGCAACTGCCCGACCGGCGTCGCGACGCAGTCCAGGTGGCTCATGCGCGGGCTCGACCCGGAGCTGAAGTCGGCGCGGGCGGCCAACTACGTCCGCGCGCTGCGTGGCGAGCTGCTCTCGCTGTCGCGCTCCTGTGGCGTCCGCCATCCGGCCCTGATGACGCCCGACCACGTGGAGATCGTGGGAGAGGGCTTCGCGACGATCCGCCTGGAGGACGTCTTCCACTACGAGCCGGAGTGGCGGGAGATCTCAGCCGACCGCGCCCGCGAGATCGACGCGCTCATCGGCCCGCCGGCGGGCGTCGGCGAGCCCGGCCCGGAGGGCGGCCCGATCGCCGGCGACGAGGCGGACACCGGCGAGCACGAGCAGGAGCTCGCCTCGGCGC
>DASZDF010000586.1:0-2041 GCA_035942275.1 Solirubrobacteraceae bacterium
CCGCCGCCCTGACGCGGCTCGCGTCGCGCGGCCGCGAGCGCGTGCGCGAGCGCGCCGCGGGCGGTCCGCGCTGCCTCGCCGTCGCCGGTGATCGCGGCGACCCGCGCGAGGAAGTGCGCGACGCCGGCCGTGCCGCCGTACAGGTGCCCGTCGCAGGTGCGCGTCACCACCACCCAGCGCTCGCCGTTCGGCTCGATCGCGTCGCCGAGCCACGTGCAGCGGTCCTCGTGCCAGATGGCGGCGTGCACGAGGCCGTCGGCGATCCCACGCGCCGCGGCCAGGAACCGCTCGGCGGGCTCGAGCGGCGCCTCCGAGCGGCGGAGGCCGATCGCCGTGACCGCCGTCGCCTGCGGTCGGGGTGGGAACAGGGCCGCGGTCGTGGGCCAGGCGTAGCGCCGGTCGCTGCCCGGCTCCAGATGCGGGCGCTCCGGATCGATCCCCGCCGCACGGAGGCGGTCGAGCACCGCGGCCAGCAGCTCGTCGTCGTCGTGGGCGCCGGCGCGCAGACCCTCCACCACGCCCTCGGCGATCAGCGTGCAGCGGCTCGTGCCGAAGCTCTGCTCGCCGCTCGCGGGATCCTCGGCGAGACCGACGCCCGGGGCGAGGCGCAGGGAGAGCGGCGGCTCACGCGGGAGGAGGACGTCGCGCAGCGTCGCGGCGGCGGCCGCGAGCGCGGGCGCGTGCGCGTCGAAGTCGGGGCGCGGCAGGTAGAGCACCGTCACGTCGCACCGGACGTGGTCCGCCGCGTCGGCCGGCAGCTTCAGCGACCAGGCGTCCGGCCCGGCCCGCAGCGCGGCCGTCAGCGTCGTGACGAGCGCGGGCGCGTCGTCGGCGGCGACGTTCCAGTAGACGCGCACGATCCCTCCGGGCGCGTCGCCCGACCAGCCGTCGCCGGCGGCGAGCCAGAACCCGGCCGACGCCTCGAGGCTGTCGCGCCGGCGCGGCGCGGCGACCGCTCCGCCCACCCGCGGCGGCAGGCCGGGCCGGTCGAGCGCGACGTAGTCCAGCGTCGCGAGGAGGCGTGTCTCGCCCGCCCGCTCGGCCAGGACGCGACCCGCGGACGAGACGCTCCGCGCGCGCCAGTCCGCGTCGAACACCCGCGACCCCGCGTGCGCGGCGCGCAGCGCCTCCGTGAGGTCGCGGGAGCCTCCGGGCGCCGCCCGCGCCGGCCCGTCGGGCTCGGTCCAGCCGGCGTACCAGCGCGCGTAGAGCTCGCCGGCCAGGTCCGCGGCGTCCAGGTCGGCGAGGCCCGCCGCGAACCTCACGGCCTCGCGCAGCGCCGCGAGGGGCGGGGACGCGACCGCCGGCGCGCTCAACGGCCCTCCGCGAGGCCGAGGTGCGAGGCGAGCGCCTCCGGTTCGGAGAGCATCGCCGGCGCGAGCGCGGCCAGCGACGCCGACGCGTCGTTGCGCTCGCCGTCCCGCGACGCGTGCTCCAGGCCCGTCTGCACGAGTCGCGCGCCGGCCAGCCGCACGGCGCGCACGGCCAGCGCGTCGCGCTCCGCGCGCACGGGCACCGCCGCCGCGCCGGCGTACGCGTCGAAGAACGCGCGCAGCGCGTCGACCAGCGGCGCGATGCCGCCGATCTCCATCGCGGTCGCGAACCGCGCACGCGAGACCTCGAGCCCCATCAGCGCGGCATAGCCGAGGTACTCCTGCACGATCCCGGCGACGTCCCAGGCCGGATCCCCGACCCCCGCGCTCTCCCAGTCGACGACGAGCACCGTGGGCGCGCCGCCGTCGCCATCGGCCACCAGGCAGTTGTCCCACTTCAGGTCTCCGTGCACGAGGCACTCCGGCCGCCACGCCGCCCGCGCCGCCTCGAGCGCCGCGACGAAGCGTTCCGGCTCCGCCAGCCCCTCGAGGACGGCGCGCAGCGGCGCCTCCGACCACGCGAACGCGGCGGGCCCGTCGCGGTCGAGCGCGAAGAGCGCCCACGGCAGCGCGGCCGGAGCCTCGCCGGCCAGGTCGCGCGTCGAGCGGTGCGCCTCGCCGACGGCGCGGCCCGCCGCCGCGGCGAGGTCGAGCGGGTAGCCGATCGC
>DASZDF010000587.1:0-4931 GCA_035942275.1 Solirubrobacteraceae bacterium
CCATGTTCCGCTGGTACGTCGTCAACACCTATTCAGGGCACGAGAACAAGGTCAAGCAGAACCTCGAGCACCGCGTGACCTCGATGGGCCAGAAGCGCTCCGTGCGCCAGGTCGTCGTCCCGACCGAGACCACCTCGGAGATGAAGGACGGCCAGAAGGTCACCGTCGAGAAGCGCACGATGCCCGGCTACGTGCTCGTGAACATGGACCTCAACGAGGACTCGTGGCAGGTCGTCAAGAACACGCCCGGCGTCACCGGGTTCGTGGGCGCGTCGAACGAGCCGGTCCCGCTCACGCAGGGCGAGGTCGCCCGGCTGCTGCACCGCGAGGTCGCGGTCCGCGAGCGCAAGAAGACGACGTACACGATCGGCGAGACCGTCAAGGTCATCTCCGGCCCGCTGTCCGACTTCTCGGGCGAGATCGCGGAGATCAACGAGGACGCGAGCCGGCTGAAGGTGCTTGTCTCTATCTTTGGACGCGAGACGCCGGTCGAGGTCGGCTTCGACCAGGTCAAGAAGGTCTAGGGCTCCATGGCTAAGAAGGTTCTTACGACGATCAAGCTGCAGGCCCCGGGCGGGCAGGCATCGCCGGCGCCGCCGGTGGGTCCCGCGCTGGGCCAGCACGGGATCAACATCATGGAGTTCGTCAAGGCGTTCAACGCGCAGACGGCGGGCGACATGGGCGTGACGATCCCGGTCGAGATCACGGTCTTCGAGGACCGCTCGTTCACCTTCATCACGAAGACGCCGCCGGCCGCCGTGCTGATCCGCCAGGCGATCAACATCGAGAAGGGCTCGAGCGAGCCGAACCGCGACAAGGTCGGGAAGATCACGCAGGCGCAGCTGCGCGAGATCGCCGAGAAGAAGCTCCAGGACCTCAACGCGCACGACGTCGACCAGGCGGCGAAGATCATCGCCGGCACCGCCCGCTCGATGGGCGTGGAGGTGGTGGCCTGATGGCCAAGCACGGCCGCAAGTACCTCGAGGCGCGCGCGCGGATCGACCGCGAGCACGAGTACGCGCCCGCCGAGGCGGTCAAGCTCGTCAAGGAGCTCAAGCCGTCGAAGTTCGACGAGTCGGTCGAGGTGCACATCCGCACCGGGCTGAACGTCCGCCACGCCGACGAGCAGCTGCGCGGCACCGTTGCGCTGCCGCACGGCCTCGGCAAGGACGTCACCGTCGCCGTCTTCGCGAAGGGCGACAAGGCGCGCGAGGCCGAGGAGGCCGGCGCCGACATCGTGGGCGCGGAGGACCTCGCCGAGCGCGTGCAGGAGGGCTTCACCGACTTCGACGTGGCGATCGCGACGCCGGACCTCATGCCGGTCGTCGGCCGCCTCGGCCGCATCCTCGGCCCGCAGGGCAAGATGCCGAACCCGCGCGTCGGCACGGTGACGATGGACGTCGCCAAGGCCGTCGGCGAGTCGAAGGCCGGCAAGGTCGAGTACCGCACCGATCGCACCGCCAACGTGCACATCACGATCGGCAAGACGTCGTTCGAGGAGAGCGCCCTGCTGGACAACTACTCGACGCTCGTGGACGAGATCATCCGCGCCAAGCCGTCGGGCGCCAAGGGCCGCTACATCAAGTCGATCACGCTGACCTCCACCATGGGCCCGGGCGTCAAGGTCGACCCGGCCCGCACCAAGTCGGAGCAGGAGGCGTCTGCCGCGGCGTAGCCGTAGACGACCACCTCTCCCGAGACCGCGGGCTGCGGCCACGCCGCCGCGCAAGTCCCGCGCAGGAGTCCTATGAACCGAGAGCAGAAGGCTGCGGCGATCGCTGAGATCGCCGAGAACATCAGAGAGTCGGACGCGGTGTTCGCGGTGGACTACCGCGGCATCAGCGTCCCGCAGGCCGCCGAGCTGCGGACGCGCCTGCGCGGCGCCGACGCCCGCTTCGCGATCGTCAAGAACACGTTGACGGAGCGGGCGGCCGACGAGGCCGGCGCGGAGTCGCTGAAGGAGCTGCTCGAGGGCCCGACCGCGCTGACGTACGTGCGCGGCGACGCGGCCGCCGCGGCGAAGGCGCTGCGCGACTACGGCCGCGAGACGGAGCTGCTCCCGTTCAAGGGCGGCTACATGGACGGCAACCCGCTGACCGCCGAGGACATCGGCGCGATCGCGCGGCTGCCCTCGCGCGACGTGCTCTACGCGCAGCTCGTCGGCATCGTCGCCCACCCCATCGCCGGACTGGCGCGGACGATGAACCAGCTCATCGGAGGCCTCGCGGTCGCCCTCGGGCAGATCGCGGAGAAGGGCCTCGTGCCCGCGGAGGGAGCGGCCCCGGCGGCCGAGCCCGAGGCGGCGAGCGACGACGCTCCGGAGGCCGCGAGCGACGACGCTCCCGACGCCGCGAGCGACGACGCTTCCGACGACTCCACCGAGGCGGCTCCGGCCGGCGAGGAGGCCGCCGAGGCTCCGACGGAGGCTGCGGTCGAGCCGACCGACGCGGCGGAGGAGACGACTCCGGAGGAGTCCGCTCCGGACGCCGACGCCACCGCCGAGGACGACCCCGACGCCGGGCCCGCTTCCGGGCCGGAGCCCGCACAGCCGGACCAGGCCGAGGGCGACGACGCGCCCGAAGAGACTTCGTAAGCACTTAGAGACCAGGAGGAACGAAAGACATGGCTACCACCACCGAGAAGTGGATCGAGGAGCTCAAGGGGATCACGGTCCTCGAGCTCGCCGAGCGCATCAAGGCCCTCGAGGAGGAGGTCGGCGTCTCGGCCGCGGCAGCGGCCGCTCCGGCCGCACCCGCTGCGGGCGGCGGCGACGGCGACGGCGGCGGCGCCGAGGAGCAGACGGCGTTCGACGTCGTCCTCACCGCGCCCGGCGACAAGAAGATCCAGGTCATCAAGGGCGTCCGCGCGGCGACCGGCCTCGGCCTGAAGGAGGCCAAGGCGCTCGTCGACGAGGCCCCCAAGGCCGTCAAGGAGGGCGTCGAGCGCGACGAGGCCGACAAGCTCAAGGCCGAGCTCGAGGAGGCCGGCGGGAGCGTCGAGGTCAAGTAGCCGCGCGCCGCGGGGCGTGCGCGGCCTGCGACCCGAGAAGCAGAAAGGGCCGCCCGGGAGGCGGCCCTTTCTCGTCACGGCAGCGCCGCTGACGTCCGCGGAAGGCGTGTCCCCCGCATGGAGGGCGGATCGGCGTGCGCGCGCCGCAGGTGGAGCGACCGCCCGTGACCGTGGACGCTCGTCCGGTCCGGCGGCCCCGGCGAAGGGCCGCCGCAGCGTTTGAAGAGCCCGCTGCCGTGGGATATCTCGGGGCCTATGTGGGTGTACGTCGAGGGTGGGCTCGAGAAGGGCCGCGCCGCCGAGGTGACCGAGGATCACGCGGTCACCGTCGGGTCCGGGGCCGGGTGCACGATCGCCCTGGCCGACGCCGACGTCGCGCCGCTGCACGCGTCGTTCCGCCTGGGCGACGCGGGGCACGAGGCCGAGGAGCAGAAGCTCTGGCTCGTGCCGCTCGAGCAGCCGGTCGCGCTCGACGGCACGCCGATCACCGAGCCGACCGCCGTCAAGGCCGGCCAGCGCGTGACGATCGGCGACGTCGAGCTCACCCTGCGCGACAAGGCGCCCGCCGGCGAGGACGCCGACCTGACCGACCGCGACGAGTTCTCGCAGGCGCTCGGCTCCGACGGCGACGAGGCCGACGACCAGCTCACGCCGGTCCGCGAGCGCCGGCGCATCCGCCGCGCCACCGGGCTCGCCATCGGCGCCCTCGCCCTCGCTGGCGTCGCGGGCGTCCTCGCCCTCGTCGGCGTCTTCGGCGACGGCGACGACAACCCGCAGGTCGACGTCGCCCAGATCGTCGAGGACGTCCAGGCGAGCACCGTCCGGGTGGTCGCCCGCGAGCGCGGCCAGGAGGCGACCGGCAGCGGCTGGGTGCTCGACGCGAAGAAGGGCCTCGTCGTCACGAACTTCCACGTCGTCAACGGCGCGAGCGACTTCGAGATCGCCGTCGAGGGCGCCGAGCGCGACGCCGAGGTCGTCGGCGCCGCCCCGTGCGACGACCTCGCGGTGCTCTCGGTCGAGGACGCGAGTGGGCTGAAGTCGCTGCGCCTCGCCCAGCCCGACAGCATCGACCAGGGCGAGCAGACGATCGCCGTCGGCTACGCGGCCGGGGCGAGCGAGGGCGAGGAGCTCGCCGCGACCACCGGCGTCGTCTCCGTCCCCAGCCAGCCGCTGCGCTCCCCGACGCCCGACTCGCCGAACTTCCCGGACATGATCCAGACCGACGCCGCGATCAACCCCGGCAACTCCGGCGGCCCGCTGCTCGACACCGACCGCCGCGTCATCGGCGTCAACACCGCCGTGCTGGTCGAGTCCGGCGGGGTCCCGCTCCAGAACGTCGGCTACGCGATCGGCGTCCAGCGCGTGCGCGAGGTCGTCGACGAGCTCAAGCAGAAGCGGTCGCTCGGCTGGCTCGGCACCGGCCTCGAGTTCCCACCGCCCGCCGAGCTCGCGGACGCCGGCCTCCCGCGCGGCGTCGTCACGCTGAGCGCCGTCCCCGGCACGCCCGCCGACGACGCCGGCCTGCAGGGCAAGTCGGTCGTCATCACGAGCATCGACGGCGAGCGGATGAGCGGGCGGATGACCGACTACTGCGACGAGGTCGGGAGCAAGCGAACGGGCGAGAGCGTCGAGCTCCAGGTCGTCGCCGATCGCGGCGGCTCGCCGCGCAAACTGGCGCTGGAGCTGGGCTAGAGCTACACTCCCCGACCGTCGACCGATAGTCGCAGCCGCTCAGAAGCGGCCGCCCCGCCACATACGGGGCCGGCCCGAGCGGGGTCCGTGAGCGTCGACCGCCCCCTGGGAGGGGCACGCCTGTCCCTGTGCTATCTTGGCGAGTCCGCGTGTCCTCGGACCGCCTCGCCTCGATCTCCCCCGCTTTCCGACCCCCTCGAAGGAGTCGCCCTAGTGCCTGCCGTTGACGC
>DASZDF010000588.1:0-1549 GCA_035942275.1 Solirubrobacteraceae bacterium
GCTCCACCCGAGGGCCTCGGCGCCGCGCTGCATCGCGCGGTGCGGCCCGTTCAGCTCGGAGCAGTCGCCGTTGACCTGGAGGCGCTGCCAGACGCCGTCGAGGTGCCGGTCGTACGCGTCGGTGACGACGTCCTCGAGCCCGTGCTCGGCCCACTGCTCGCGGATCCACGGCTTCGTGCGCAGCGAGTTCGTCCAGTTGACCGTCGTCCCGCCGCCGAGGCAGAAGCCGGCCTGGAGCGTGACGTTCATGTCGGCCGTCGGCGTGGGCCCGCCGCGCCAGTAGAGGTTCTGGTGCGCCCAGACCTCCACCTGGTTGAAGTCCGCCTCGTTGAAGTAGCCGCCGGCCTCGAGGATCACGACCTTCAGCCCGCGCTCGGCGAGCCGGGCCGCGACGACCGCGCCCCCGGCGCCGGAGCCGACCACGACCGCGTCGGCCTCGAGCGTCGTGTCGGCCTGCGGGACGAGCGGCTGGATCGGCTTCGGCGCGTCCGGCGCCGGCGAGATCGGACCGGGGTAGCCGAAGGCCTCCCAGTTGGGGTTCTTCCCGGTGGTCTCGTCGACGAGGCCGTAGGCGAAGAAGAGGGAGAGGGCGGTCAGCGCGCCGACGCCGAACGCCGCGTCGCGGGAAGCGAGCTGGAGGTTCAGCAGGAGCTGCTCCCGGGAGAGCTGGGAGGCGCCGTTGAAGCCCTGGCCGGCGAGCGCGTCGAGGAGCTGCTGGAGCCCATCCTTCTGGTCGGGCGGCATCAGGT
Organism: Solirubrobacteraceae bacterium; assembly: GCA_035942275.1. Lineage (GTDB taxonomy): Bacteria > Actinomycetota > Thermoleophilia > Solirubrobacterales > Solirubrobacteraceae > CADCVT01. The sequence goes on from DASZDF010000588.1 coordinate 750, forward strand.
CGAGCGCCTGGGCGATCGCCTCGTCCGTCCCGACGTCGGTCGCGGAGCGCGCCCAGAAGCCGGTCGGATCGGGCTCGTGCGGGATCGACGGGACGATCGTGTCGCACAGCTCGCGCAGCGTCTGGCGCTGCACGTCGGTCAAGGCTTCGGGCATCCCCGGACGCTCCCTCTCACTCCGGCGTTCGACAGGGTGTCGAGATTAGCTGACCCGTTTGCTGCTCAGCCGGTTCGGGGAACCGCACCGGCACTATGTCCAAGCTCGACGCCGCCACGAGCCCCATCCCGACGATCGCGCCCACGGGCGCGCTCGATCTCGCGACGAGCCGCGGGCTCCAGACGCGGCTGGCCGAGCTCGCCGGCGAGAACGGCCAGGAGGCGATCCTCGACCTCTCGGGCGTCTCGTTCATCGACTCCGTCGGCCTCGGCGTCGTGCTGAAGGCCGCCAGCCGCTTCCATCGCCAGGGCAAGCGCCTGCTGATCGTCGCCCCCGCGGGCCCGGTCCACCGCATCTTCGAGTTCGCCGGCGTCAGCGACCGCCTCCCGGTCGTCGGCAGCGTCGACGAGGCTCGCGCGGTCATCCGCCACGGATAGCCTCAGCGGCCCGATGGCCGCCGATCCGTTCGCCGTCCTCGACGTCGCGCCGGGCGCCTCGCTCGACGACGTGACCGCCAGCTACCGGCGCCTGGCCAAGCAGTGGCATCCCGACCGCGGCGGCGGCCCCGACGCGGCGCGCCGGATGGCCGAGATCAACGTCGCGTACGAGATCCTGCGCAGCGGCGCGTGGCAGGAGCGCCGTCGCC
>DASZDF010000589.1:0-1848 GCA_035942275.1 Solirubrobacteraceae bacterium
CTGCAAGAAGCAGGGCGGGGACTACGTCGACGACACGCCCGCGTCCTCCTACAACCAGGCCGGTTGCCCCGCGGGGCTCGATTCATGCCCACGGCTGCCGGGGCTCGACCCGCAGGACAACTACATGAGCTACGCCAGCAACGTGTGCACGACGCGGTTCACGGCGGGCCAGGCGGCGCGCATGGACTCCATGTGGGTCCAGTACCGCCAGAACCGCTGATCAGCCGCGCAGCACGAGCCGCGCCGACGACGGCCGCGCCGCGCCTGCGTCGTCGCGCCCGCGGATCGCGACGCGCACGCGCAGCGGCGCGTGCCGCGCGACGATCGACCGCGCGGCGGCGTCGAACGGGATGACGACCTCCTCCGAGGCGCCCGACACGAGGCCGTAGCTCCCGAGCCCGAGACGCGCCGGGCGGCGTCGGTCCAGGCGCCGGACGCTCGTCGCGCGCAGCGTCCCCTGGCAGCGCACGAACGCCTGCGGCGGGCACTCGACGCGCACGCGCAGGCCCTCCCCGCCGAGCGTGCGCGCCACCGGCACGACGCGCGGCGCGAACGAGACCGAGCGCTGCTCGCAGTCGACGTCGGCGAGGTCGTCGAGGTCGAGCCAGACGCGATCGCCCTCGGTCCCGCAGCGGACGTTGTCGACGCGCCCGTCGCGCGCGACCAGCCGGTCGAACCCGCCGTCGCCGGCGAGGCTGTCGATCCCCGGCCCGCCGTAGAGGACGTCGGTGCCGGGCCCGCCCTCGACCGCCCCGCCCGCGTTCGACGGAGCGATGACGTCGGCGCCCGCGCCGCCGCGGACGCTCTCGACGTCGGGCAGCACGTTGTCGCGCTCGGGGGAGGAGAGGAGGAGGAAGGTCGGCATCGCGCCCGTGAACGTCAGCGTCGCGCCCGGCCGGTCGCCGTCGTCGGCGAAGCCGTCGGGGTCAACGACGACGTTGCCGGTGCGGCGCGAGTAGTCGGCGCGGTCGGCGCCGTCGCCGCCCTGCGACGCGTCGGACCCGTCGGGCCCGCGGTCGGCGGCGAACGTGTCGTCGCCCGCGCCGCCCTGGAGCAGGTCGTTCCCGCGGCCGCCGAACAGCGTGTCGACGCCACCCGCGCCGTCGACGCGGTCGTCGCCGGGCCCGCCGTAGAGCGTGTTGCCGCCCTCGGTCCCGATCAGCACGTCGAACCCGCTCCCGCCGATCGCCCGCTCGACCTCGAGCACCTCGTCGCCCTCGCCGGCCAGGCCGTCGTCCGCCCCGCCCGCGAGCGTGACCGTCACGTCGCCGGGCCGGCCGGAGTACGTGACCGTGTCGCGCCCCGTGCCGCCGGCGAGGACGTCGTTGCGCTGCCCGCCGCGCAGCGTGTCGTTGCCGCTCCCGCCCCGGAGCGTCGCGCGGACGGGCGCCGAGCTGCCGAGCGAGATGCTGTCGTTCAGCGCGCCCAGGTCGGCGACGAGCTCGCCGACCTCCGCCCCGCCGCAGTTCGCGCGGTCGGGGCGCGTCTGCGTGCAGCCGGGGCCGATCGTCACCGGGCTGCGCGCGTCGCGGATGGTCAGCCCGCCGCCGGAGCGGCCCGTCACCGTGATCTGGTTGCGCTCGCGGTTGGGCGCGGCGATCGTCACGACCGACCCGTCGACCGAGACGGTGGCCGCGCCGGCCGGCGCCGCGGGGGCGAGGAGCGCGAGGAGGAGGACCGGGGCGGCGGCGAGCTTCATTCCCGCTCGTGGAACACGGCGGCCGCCGCGTCGGAGCGGCGGCGGGGCGGGCCGCCGCGTCGGAGCGGCGGCTGCGCTACGGGCGCAGGACCAGCCGCGAGATGCCGGTGCGGCCGGGGCCGGCGTCGTCGCGGCCGCGGACCACGAGG
>DASZDF010000590.1:0-1770 GCA_035942275.1 Solirubrobacteraceae bacterium
TCGCGCAGCTCGTCGGGGGTGATGTCCTCGCGCTGCGCGCGCCGGCGGCGGGCCACGACGGCGCCGGTCGCGGCGACGCCCGCGAGCCCCGCCAGCCCGACGTACTTCCAGGGGATCGGCATCGGCGCGTAGGTTACGGCCGTGGTCACGCTCGACGACGCCATCGCGGCCGCCGCGACCGGGGACGTGTGGCTGTTCCGCGGGCGGTCGTTCGCGGACGTCGCGATCCGCACGGTCACGAACGCGCCGGTCAATCACGTCGGGATGGTCGTCGCGCTCGACGACCTGCCGCCGCTGCTGTGGCACGCCGAGCTCGGGCGCTCGCTGCCCGACGTGTGGACCGGCGAGCGGCAGCGCGGCGTGCAGCTGCACGTCCTGCGCGACGCGGTCACGACGTGGGAGGAACGCTACGGGCAGCGCGCGTGGACGCGACCGCTCGAGGGCGATCTCGAACGCGAGCACGAGGACCGGCTCATGGAGGTCGTCGACCGCTTCGACGGCCGGCCGTTCCCGACGATGGGCCGCCTCGCGCGCTCGTGGGCGGCGGCGCGGTTCCGGCGGCGCGCGGTGTGGAACGTCGAGGCCGTCTACTGCGCCGAGCTCGTCGCGACGACGTACCAGCACATGGGGCTGCTCCCCGCCGGCCGGCCCGCGAGCTGGTACGACCCCGGCCGTTTCTGGAGCGGGGACCGGATCGAGCTCGTCCCTCCGTTCCGGCTCGGGCCGGAGGTCGCGGTGCGGGGATGAGCGGGCGCGAGGCTCTCCTCGCCGGGGACTGGGACGCCGCGCTGGCGGAGGCCACGGCCGCGGTGGAGCGCGACCCCTCGGACGCCGAGGCCCTCGACGTCCTCGGCGAGGCGCTGTGGACGCTCGGCGACCGCGAGGCGGGGATCGGGCGGCGGCGGGAGGCGTACGGCGCGTACCGGCGGCAGGGCGACCGGCGGCGCGCGGCGTGGCTGGCGGTGTACCTGGCGGGGGAGAGCCGGATCGACGGCCGGGTCGCCGAGGGGAACGGCTGGCTCGGCCGCGCGCGCCGGCTGCTCGAGGGGCTGGACGACGCGCCCGAGCACGGCTGGATCGCCATCGAGGAGGCCAAGCGCGCGGCCTCGGCCGAGGAGACGGTGGGGTTCGCGGACCGGGCGCTGGCGATCGCGCGCGAGACGGGCGACGTCGACGTCGAGATCTGCGCGCTCGCACAGCTCGGGCTCGCGCGGACCGCGCTCGGCGACGCCGAGGGCGGCATGGCTCTGCTCGACGAGGCGATGGCGGCGGCGCTCGGCGGCGAGCCGACCGAGTGGCTGTGCGTCGGCGACGCCTGCTGCACGACGCTCGTCGCGTGCGAGCGGCTGTCCGACCTCCCGCGCGCGGCCGACTGGTGCCGCGTCGTGGTCGACTTCGCCGAGCGCCGCCGCTACGTCCCGATCCAGTCGTGGTGCCGCTCGATCTACGCCGGCGTGCTGACGCGGACCGGCGACTGGGGCGCGGCGGAGGCGGCGCTGATCGAGGCGCTCGGGAGCAGCGCACAGCGCTGGCGCGGCGGCGACCGGGCGCTGCCGCTCGCGCGCCTCGCCGAGCTGCGCCTCCGGCAGGGGAGGCTCGAGGAGGCCGAGGAGCTGCTCGCCGACTGCGAGGACCATCCGGCCGCGCTGGAGGCCGCGGTGGAGCTGCGGCTGCGGCGCGGCGAGGTGGACGTCGCGGAGGCGCTGGTCGAGCGGAGGGTGCGCGTGCTCGGAGACGCCGGCGGGGCGGAGGCGGCCGCCGCTCCGGAGG
>DASZDF010000591.1:0-3067 GCA_035942275.1 Solirubrobacteraceae bacterium
CCTCCGGGCAGCGCCGTGGCCGGCTGGCTCGGCGACGCGGTCAAGTCGGTGGTCGACGACGAGACCCCCGCGCGCGCCAGCGGGCTCGAGGAGCTGCCCGGCGGCGGCCGCATCCTGGCCCTCGCGACGCCGGACGAGGGCGGGCCGCTCGCCCCCTGGATCGCGGGCGAGGGCGGGCATCACCGCCTCGTGGGCCACGTGGACCGCGCGACCTGGTCGCCGCACGGGCGCTTCGTGGCCGCGTCGCGCGACAGCGAGCTCTTCGCGCTCGACCTGCAGGGCGCCCGCCGCTGGTCCATCGCCGCGCCGGGCCGCGTGCACGACGTGCGCTGGTCGCCCGACGGCTTCCGCGTCGCGTACACCGCGGGGTCCGAGCTGCGGCTCGTCGCGGGCGACGGCACGGGGGACCGGCAGGTCGCCACGATGCTGCCGGGCGAGCCGCCGGACTTCGGCGCCTTCGCGTGGCGGCCCGGGCGCGGTCACGTCCTCGCCTTCGTCAAGCGCCGCAGCCTCTTCCTCGCCGACCTCGACCAGCGCCGCGTGCTCTGGCGGGTGACCGTCCGCGACCGGCCGACCCTCGACTTCGCGCCGCGCGGCGGGCGCCTGCTGCTCAGCGGCCGCGACGGCATCCGTGTGCTCCGCGCGCGCGACGGCCGGACCCTCCAGCGCGTCCCGCAGGCCGCCGGCACGAACCTCGTCGACGCGGTGTGGGACCGCACGGGCCGGCGTTTCGCCGCCGTGCGCAAGGACGCGACGCGCGCCGAGGTGCTCGTCGGCCGCCCGGACGGGCGCACGATCCGGCTGCGGCGCCGCTTCGCGGCGGGCGAGCTGAACCTCGTCGGCTTCTCGCCGGACAACCGCTGGCTGCTCGTCGACTGGACCGAGAGCGGCGCCTGGCTGTTCCTCCCGACCGACGGCGGCCGGCCGCGGCAGCTCACCGGCGTCGCCAGGCGGTTCGGGGCGCTCGACGTGCAGCCCCAGGCCTGGTGCTGTCCCCCTTAGGGTCCCCCCGGCGAAGTTAGGGGGATTCCCCCGATGTCACGGTCCCTCCCACCCGGCAGAGTGAGCGCCATGAACGATGCCCTCAAGCATCAGGCGCAGGCGGAGACCGGGTCACGGGTCCACCGCCGCATGAGTTCTTCCGTGTAGTACCAGGGCGGCTCGCTGTGACCCGCGATGCGGGCCGCCCCTCTTCCCCCCTTCCACCTCATCGCCGCCGCTCCCGCCAGGCGCGCGCCATCGCGACCCGCTCGACGCCCGACGGATGGCTGTCGAAGATCCAGTGGTACCAGCCCGGCGGGTCGGGGTCCGACAGCGCCTCGTCGGTGAACCGCTTGTGGAGCGCCACCATCGCGGCTGGATCGCGCGTCGCCTCGAGCGCCGCCCAGTCGGCCTCGGCCTCGTAGCGGCGCGACGCGCCCGACGTCAGCGGCGACGCCGCGAGCTGCAGCGCCACGACGACGAACAGCGCGAGCGGCACCGCGGCCGGCTCGCGCAACCCGCCGCGCCGCCGCGTCACGACCGTGACGATGAACGCCGCGGGCAGCGCGAAGAGCGCGAAACACCCGATCTGCTTGGCGATGTGGTCGTACTGGAGGTGGCCGAACTCGTGCGAGATCACCGACGTCACCTCGCGCCGCTCGAAGCCCTCGCTGAGCGTGTTCCACAGCACGATCCGCCGCGTGTCCCCGAGGCCGAGCGCGTAGGCGTTCGGCTGCTCGGTCCACTCGTGGACGTCCTCGATGCGCACCGGGACGTCGGCGACGCCCTGCTTCTCGGCCAGTGGGCGGGCGTCGGCGCGGATCTGCTCGGGCGGCTTCTCGAGCCCCGGGAGCAGGAACGGGCTCAGCCAGGCGAGCAGCGCGAACAGCCCGACGAGCACCGCCACGCCCGGGACCCACCACGCCGACCGCAGCAGCCGCGCGAACGCCATGACGACGAGCAGCAGCGCGCACAGGAAGAGCGCCTCGCCGGCGAGCCCCGCGAAGTCGCCGACGACGAAGTCGAGGTAGTTGACCTCGGTCGCGCCGTGCCGGCGCGCCCACCACGTCTCGGCCAGCCCGAACGGCACCTGGACGAGCCACACGATCGCGATCCCCATGATCCCGAGCAGGAAGCCGGTGCCGATCGGTCCGGCGGCGGACTCGCGCTCGAACTTCACGCCCGCCCGCGCGTACACCGCGAGCACCGCGATCAGCACGACCTGCGACGCGATGAAGAGCCAGCGCATGACGCGCTCGAAGTCCGCCGCTTCGCGGGCCGCGTCGTCGTCGAACCGCGCCGCCGCGGCGTCGGTGTCGAGCCGCAGGTCCCCGGGCACGACCGTGTCCCACAGCGCAACGCCTCCCCAGGCGCACGCCACGGCGACCGCGATCGCCGCCGCGATGTACGCGCCGAGCCTCATCGGTGGAAGTCGGAGGGCCCGCTGTAGGGGTAGCGCGGCGTGACGAAGAGGAGGTAGCCGAACGTCTGCGCGCCGTAGCGCACGCCGTAGGCGATCACGTTGCGCAGGCCCTCGGGCATCCGGCCCGTGAACAGCGCGTGGAACCACCCGCCGACCGCGGCGAAGAGCGTCACGGTGCCGACCGCGCTCGCGATGGCGAACGCCGGCAGGCCGAGGAGCCCGCGGAACAGGACCGTCCAGCGGTTCTGCCGCTCCGGCCCCTCGATCTCGATGTCGACGGGATACGAGCCGGGCGCGCCCGTGAAGCCGGGGAACGGCCCGCCGCCGAGGTAGAGGAAGGCGGAGTAGTGCGAGCTGTAGCGGACCCACGCGGCGAAGAAGCGGTGCAGCGCCGACGGCGTGCGCCCGGCGACGAGGGTGACCAGCCACGTGACGACGGCGAGGGGGATGACCAGCAGCGTCCACAGCGTCAGCCACAGGAGGTGGGGCATGGCGAGGATCAGCCGGAAGGCGACCGTCCAGCGGTTGCGGCGCAGCTCGTCGGTGAGGCGAAGCCGGACGGGGTGCTCGGGCAGCGCGGCGAGGGGCGCGATCGCCGGGTTGCTGTTCGGGTAGCGGGTGGTGAGGAGGAAGAGGTACGCGTAGGCCTGCGCCGCGTACCCG
>DASZDF010000592.1:0-3630 GCA_035942275.1 Solirubrobacteraceae bacterium
ATCGTCGGCTGCGGCGCGCTCGGGTCGTGGACCGCCGCCGGCCTTGCCTGCGCCGGGGTCGGACGACTCGTGCTCGTCGACGACGACACGGTCGAGCTGAGCAACCTCAACCGGCAGCTCCTCTTCCGCCGCTCCGACGTCGGGCGCCTGAAGGTCGAGGCCGCCGCCGACGCGCTGCTCGGCTTCGACCCCGGTATCGAGGTCGTCGGCTTCGCGCGGCGCGTCCGCGGGGAGGCAGACGTCGAAGAGGTCGCGGGCGAGGCCGACCTCATCGTCGCCACCGCCGACGACCCGCCCTACGCGATGGAGCGGTGGGTCAACGCGGTCGCGCTGCGCCGCGGGATCCCGCACGTCTCCGCCTCGCAGTTCCCGCCGTACGTGCGCGTCGGCCCGCTGATCCGTCCCGGGATCACCGGCTGCGTGAACTGCCAGCACGTCGAGGGCCGCCGGACCTACCCCGACTTCGACGCGCTCATCCGCTACCGCGAGACGCACCGCCGCAGCGCGACCGCGCTCGGCCCCCTCGCCGCGCTCGTCGGCTCGGTGCTGTCGGCGGACACGGTTCACCTACTCACCGGACTCGCAACCCCGGCGACTTCTGGCACCGCGATCGTGATCGACTCGCGCGACCTGTCGATGGACAAGGAGCGCGTCGAGCGCGACCCGGACTGCGAGCTGTGCGCCCGGCTGGGAGCTACGCCGCCGATGGCGCTTCCCGGCGCGGCGGCCGGGCGCTGACGCCGCAAAAGTCTCGGGTGCTGTATCGGGGAGCTGCCGGTTGTGGCGCCCGCCGGCAGCCGCGACGGTCCAGCGGATGTCCGCGACAGGGGAGCCGACGCGGCTCGGGCTCGAGGTTCGCTTCGACGAGCAGCCGATCCACGGCCGGCTGTACGACGACGCCCGGCTCGACCGGGCGTTCTCCGGCTGGCTGGGGCTGATCGCCGCCCTCGAGGAGGCGGCCGGGACCGCACCGGCGCGAGACCTGGGGGGAGCAGAATCATGAGACGGCGACTCGCCGCGGCGACCGCCGCGCTCGCGCTGACCGCGATCGCGCAGCCGGCGCAGGGGGCCGAGGCGCGGTCGCTGACGCCGATGGGCGGCCCGCGCCACGCCCTCCAGCTGTGCGGCGAGCGGCACGTTGCGCTCGTCCGTACCGTCGGCCGGCGGGTCAGCATCAGGACCGGCCGGGGCCTGCTGCGCGTCGATCGGTGCGAGGCCGGCCGCTGGGTGCGCTTCGCGCGCGTGCGCCTGCATCCACGCCGGCGTCAGGCGCTTCCGAGCCGCGCGCCCGGCGACTTCCGCGTCCGCGGTCGCGGCGCGCGCTCGTACTACCGCGTGATCGCACCGGCCGGTCCGTATGCCCCCGCTGCGGGCCGGCCGGGCGATCCGCCGCAGCCGGATCCGCCGCGGCCGGCCGCGGCCGGCGGGGTCGTCGACGTCCCCGTCACGTTCCGCGTCGTCAACCAGAACCGCAGCCGCGTCGCGTGCGCGGCCGACGATGCGGAGTACGAGATCCGCGGGCATCTGGTCGCCCCTCGCTCGGCGCTGTCGGGGCCCGGGGGCCGCTCGGTGACGATCTACATGCACGGGATCGGATGGACCCACGGCTACTGGCACTTCACCGCCGTCCCCGGCTACGACTACGCGACGGAGATGGCCCGCGCGGGCCACGCGTCGCTCGTCTACGACCAGATCGGCTACGGGGCCAGCGGCCGGCCGGACCCCAACGCCGTCTGCTACGGCGGGGAGGCCGACATCGCGAGCCAGATCGGCGACCAGCTTCGCAAGGGCGCCTACGGCGGCCCGTCGTTCGACCGGGTCGCGCTCGCGAGCCACTCGGTGATGGGCCTCGCCTCCGAGCCGGAGGCGTACTCGTTCAAGGACATGGACGCGTTCGTCGTGACCTCCTGGGCGGACCAGGGGTTCACGCAGAAGTTCCGCGACGCCGCCCGGCATGCCCAGCTGTCGTGCGCGCAGGCCGACCATGCCGAGTTCTCGGCGGAGGTCTTCGCCGACGCCTACTTCGCGAACGCCGACCCCGCCGTCGTCGAGGCGGCCGCGCGCGACCTGCGGGTCCCGGTCCCGTGCGGCGAGCCGGACTCGGCGTTCCAGGCGATCGGCGCGAACGTCGCCTCGCTGCAGGAGGTCACGATCCCGGTGCTGCTGGTCTACGGCACGCAGGACGAGCTGCTCGGACAGCCCGGGGCGGGCGAGAACCAGGCGCGCCTGTTCGCCGGCACCGAGGACCTCACGCTGAAGTTCGTGGAGGGCTCCGGCCATGCGTTGGCGCTCGAGCGCACCGCTCCCGCCTACCGGGCGGTCATGAGCGGGTGGCTGTCCGCGCATGGGTTCTGACGGGCCCGCCGACGCGGAGGCCACAGGGCTGAGCGACACCTGACGACCTCCTGATGCCGTACGACGAGAGCCCGCCGCTGCTCGAGCGAGAGCGTGAGCTGCGCATGCTCGGGCGACTCGTCGCCGAGGCGCGCGGCGGCAGCGGCCGGATGGTCTTGATCGAGGGCGCGCCGGGCCTCGGCAAGACGCGGCTGCTGGAGGCCGTCCGCGAGGAGGCACGCCGGCACGGCGCGCTCGTGCTGTCGGCGCGTGCGACCGAGCTGGAGCGCGACTTCCCGTTCGGCGTCATCCGCCAGCTCTTCGACCCGCTGCTGCGCGAGCGCGACGATCGAGGTCGTGCTGCGCTGCTGCGCGGGGCGGCCCGGCTGGCGGCGCCGCTGCTCGGCGGCGCGACGCCCGCGGAGGAGCCGGCCGCCGCCGACGCCGCCGGGCAGCTGCACGCCCTCTACTGGCTGATCGCCAACCTGGCCGAGCCGGCGCCGGTGCTGCTCTGCGTCGACGACCTGCACTGGGCCGATGGCCCGTCCCTGCGCTTCCTCCGCTTCCTGCTCCCGCGCCTGCCCGAGCTGCCGGTGCTCTTGGCGCTCGCCGCGCGCCCGCCCGCGCGCGGCGTGGACCGGCCGGCGATCGACGCGCTGGCCACCGATCCGCTCGCCGTCGTGCTCCGGCCCGAGCCGCTCAGCACCGTCGCCGTCGAGGCTCTGGCGACCGACCTGGGCGGCACGGTCGACGCCGCCTTCGCCGAGGCGTGCCGTGAGGCCACCGGCGGCAACCCGCTGCTCCTGCGCGAGCTGCTGCGCCACCTGGCGGGCGAGGGCGTGGCCCCGACGGAGGCCAACGCACCGCTCGTGCGCCAGGTCGCGCCTCCCACCGTGGGCCGGGCCGTGCTGCTGCGCCTCGCGCGGCTCGGTGAGGAGGCGTGGGCGCTCGCCCGCGCGGTGGCCGTCCTCGGCGACCAGGTGCCGCTGCGTCGCGCGAGCGCGCTGGCGCACCTCCCGACCGAGCGCGGCGCCGAGCTGGCCGCGGCGCTCGCGCACGCGCACGTGCTCACGCGTGACCGGCCGCTCGAGTTCGTCCACCCGATCGTCCGCGCGGCGGTCTACGCGGAGATCGAGCCCGGCGATCTGGCGTCCGCGCACCGGCGGGCCGCCCGGCTGCTGGCCGCGGAGGGCGCGCGGCCCGACGAGGTCGCGGTCCACCTGCTGGCGACCGAGCCCGCGGGCGATGCCGAGGTCGTGACGACGCTCCGCGAGGCGGCGCGACGTGCTGTCGGCC
>DASZDF010000593.1:0-2533 GCA_035942275.1 Solirubrobacteraceae bacterium
GCCTCGACGTCGTCCTCGGCGACGAGGGGAACGCCAAGATCTCCGAGAGCGGACTCGGGCCGGACACGCTCCTCGACGGCGGCCCCGGCGACGACTTCGTCTACGGCGGCCGCGCGCCCGACCCGATCGCCGGCGGCGACGGCGACGACCAGCTCCTTGGCCACAACGGCGGCGACCGCATCGACGCGGGCCCCGGCAACGACGCGGTCGACGCCGGCATCAGCCCCGACATCGTGCTCGCCCGCGACGGCGACGACGCCGTCCGCGGCGACGCCGGCGACGACACGGTCTTCGGCGCCGACGGCGCCGACGCCATCGACGGCGGGTCGGGCGACGACCGCCTCAGCGGCGGCGACGGCGGCGACGCGATCGTCGCGGGACCGGGCCTGGACGTCGTGAGCGGCGGCAACGGCGCCGACGACATCCGCGTCGCGGACGGCGACGGCGACGTCGTCGACTGCGGCCCCGGCCGCGACACCGTCCACGTCGAGGAGGACGCACCCCAACGCGACGAGGTCCGCCGCTGCGAGACCCTCGTGCGCATCCCGGCGGAGCCCTCCACCGACGCGCCCCCGACCTCCAACATCATCAGCGGCACGCCGTTCGACGACACGCTCTTCGGCACGCCCGGCGTCGACACGATGTACTCCGGCGACGGCAACGACACCCTCTTCGGCGGCGAGGGCGACGACTACGTCGACGGCGAGGACGGCTTCGACGCGGTGCGCGGCGGCCTTGGGAATGACGGCGTCTACGGCCGCAACGACGACGACCGGGTGTACGGCGACGAGGACGACGACTACGTCCAGGGCGACCGCGGCGACGACGTGGTCTACGGCGGGCCCGGCAACGACCGCATGGAGGGCGGCCTCGACGACGACATGCTGTTCGGCGAGGACGGCGACGACCGCATCTCGGTCTACGGCCGGGGGCGCGAGCGCGTGGTGTGCGGGCCGGGGCACGACGTCGTCCAGGCGGGACCGGAGGACGACATCGCGGCGGACTGCGAGGATGTGCGGCGGTGACGCGCCGCACCCTGGTCCCGCTGCTCGCGCTGCTCGCGCTCGCCCACGCCGCCGCCCCCGCGTCCGGCTTCGACCTCGTCGAGCTGGGCGGGACGTTCACGCAGCCGGTGTACGTGGCCGGGCCCCCCGGCGACGCGTCGCAGCTCTTCGTCGTCGAGAGGCCGGGCCGGATCCAGCGCGTCGAGGGCGGCGCCGTCACGCAGTTCCTCGACATCACCGCGAAGGTCGACAGGGAGGGCGGTGAGGAGGGCCTCTTCTCGATGGCCTTCGCGCCCGACTACGCGACGAGCGGCCGCTACTGGATCTACTACACCGCCGACGCGCCGGACGTCAACGGCGCCGACCCGCCCGGCAGCGACCTCGTCGTGGAGGAGCGCCTGCGCGACGACCCCGACCACGCCGCCGACGTCATCCGCATCCCGCACCGCCAGTTCTCGAACCACAACGGCGGCCAGCTCCAGGTCGGCCCCGACGGGATGCTGTGGCTGGCCACCGGCGACGGCGGGGGCGGCAACGACCCCAACCGCAACGGGCAGAACCCCAACACCCTCCTCGGGAAGGTGCTGCGGATCGACCCGCTGCCGGGCGGCGGCTACGCGAGCCCGGCGGACAACCCGTACGCCGCCGGCGGCGGCGCGCCCGAGGTGTGGGCGATCGGGCTGCGCAACCCGTGGCGGTTCAGCTTCGACCGCGAGACCGACGACCTCTGGATCGCGGACGTCGGCCAGGGGATGATCGAGGAGGTCGACGTCGCGCCCGCGCCGGGGCTCGGCCGCGGCGCCAACTACGGCTGGGTCCCGTACGAGGGCAGCCGCACCACCAGCATCGGCGGCGAGCCGCCGACCGACCACCACGGGCCGCTGATCGAGCACACCCATCAGGACGGGTGGTTCGCGATCACCGGCGGCTACGTGATCCGCGATCCAGCGCTGCTGTGCGAGGAGGGCCGCTACGTCTACGGCGACTTCGTGAAGGCGACGCTCTACCTCGCGGACCCGGCGACCGGCGCGACCGCGCCCACCGACGACGTGGTCCCCCAGCTCTCGAGCTTCGGCGAGGACGGCGCCGGCCACGTCTTCGCGACGTCGCTCGGCGGCCGCGTCTTCCGGCTGGTGCCCGACGAGCGGACGGACTGCTCCCAGCGCGAGCCGTCGTCGCCGCCGCCGGCGCCCCCGCCGCAGGACCCGCCGCCGCCGCCGGCGGAGGACGCGCAAGGCGCAGGCGGCGCGCTCCCGTTCCCGTTCACGATCTCCGGCCCGGGACCGTCCGCCGCGCCCGGCCTGTCCGCCGCCGCGACGCCGCGCCAGCGCGTCCTGAGCCGCGGTCGCATCCTCGTCCGCGTCGTCTGCCGGGTCGGCTGCACCGCCACGCTGAGCGGGACCCTGCGTGCCGGCGCGCGGCGCCTGCCCCTGCGGGCCGGGCCCCGCACGCTCATCCCGGGCCGAAGGGTGACCCTCGCGGCGCGCATGGGGCCGACCGCGCGCGGCGCCGTGCGCAGCGCCCTGCGC
>DASZDF010000594.1:0-5825 GCA_035942275.1 Solirubrobacteraceae bacterium
CGTCTGCTTCTGGGAGGAGGTGCGGTTGCGAAGAAGTCTGCGCCCGCACCGTCAAGCTTCCCCGGCTTCCTGAATCGCGCCTAAAGAGCGTCAGCCGTCGTACACGTGGAAGCCGCGGCCGGTCTTGCGGCCCAGCGCGCCCTCGCCGGCGAGCTCGCGCACGCGCGCGGGGATCTGCGTCCCGATCGTCTCGCCGATGGCGATCGCGACGTCGAGGCCGACGAGGTCCAGCAGCGCCAGCGGGCCCATCGGGTGGCCGGCGCCGAGCTTCATGCACGCGTCGATCGCCTCCGGTTCGAGGCCGGTCTCCTCGAGCAGCGTGACCGCGCTGAAGAGGTAGGGGAAGAGGAGCCGGTTGACGACGAAGCCGGGAACGTCGGGCACCTCGACCGCCGTCTTGCCGAGGTGCTCGCACAGCGCCCGCGCCCGCTCGCGGGTCTCGGGCGTCGCCGCGTCGGGGAACGCGAGCTCGACCAGCTCCATCTTGTGGACGGGGTTGAAGACGTGCAGGCCGACGAACCGCTCCGCGCGGCCGCTCGCCGCCGCCAGGGCGTTGACGCTGAGCGAGGACGTGGTCGTCGCGATGAGCGCGCCGTCGAGCGGCGGCAGGCGGCGGTAGAGGTCGGCCTTGGCCTGGAGGTCCTCGGCGATCGCCTCGACGACGACGTCGGCGTCGGCGAGCGCCTCCAGGTCGGTCGTGACCGTGACGTCGTCGGGGGCCTTCTCGGCGGCGCGCTCCGCCGATTCCTCCGACCGCGCCCACATCACGACGTCGCCGTGCTCGGCCGCGACACGCGCGATCCCGCACGCGATCGCTCCTCCTCCGACTATGCCGAGCCGCTCCGTCACGGCGGCGGAGACTACATTTGCATGACGCAGGCGTCAGTTACCGAGAGGAAGCCAATGAGCCAGCAGGGTCGAGAGGTCGTCATCGTCGAGGCCGTCCGGACGCCCATCGGGCGCGGCCATCCGGAGAAGGGCTACTACAAGGACACGCACCCGAACGATCTGCTCGGCAAGTGCTACACCGAGGTGCTGGAGCGCTCCGGCGTGGACGCCTCCGAGGTGGAGGACGTCATCGCGGGCTGCGTGCAGCAGTTCGGCGAGCAGGCGTTCAACGTCGCGCGCAACGCGTGGCTCCAGGAGGGCCTGCCGATCGAGGCGGCCGCGACGACCGTCGACCGTCAGTGCGGCTCCGCGCAGCAGGCCGTGAACTTCGGCGCCGCACTGATCGCGGCCGGCATCCACGACGTCGTCATCGGCTCGGGCGTCGAGCACATGGGCCATATCCCCTTCGCGGCGGGCATGGAGACGCAGCAGAAGTACGGCGCGGCGTTCACGCCGAAGCTCATGGAGAAGCACAACATCGTCGGCCAGGGCCTCGGCGCGGAGATGATCGCCGACCAGTGGGAGATCCCGCGCTCGGAGCTCGACGAGCTCGCCGTCCGCTCGCACCGCCTCGCCCACCAGGCGACCGAGGAGGGGCGCTTCGAGCGCGAGACGGTGCCGTTCCAGGTCAACGGAACCACGCACGTGACCGACCAGGGCATCCGCCCGGATACGAGCCTGGAGAAGCTGTCCCAGCTCAAGCCGGCCTTCAAGCCGGACGGGAAGATCACGGCCGGCAACTCGTCGCAGATCTCCGACGGCGCGGCGGCGGTCCTGCTCATGTCGCGCGAGAAGGCCGACCAGCTCGGCCTGAAGCCGCGGGCGAGGATCTTCGACCAGACCACGGTCGGCTGCGACCCCGTGAAGATGCTCGAGGGCCCGATCCCGGCGACGCGCAAGCTGCTCGAGCGCAACGGGATGGCGATGAACGACATCGACCTGGTCGAGATCAACGAGGCGTTCGCGCCCGTCGTCGCCGCGTGGCGCCGCGAGCTCGACCCCGACATGGACCGCGTCAACGTCAACGGCGGCGCGATGGCGTTGGGCCACCCGCTCGGGTCGACCGGCGCCCGCCTGCTCACGACGCTGCTGCACGAGCTCGAGCGCTCCGACAAGGAGATGGGGCTCGTGACGATGTGCTGCGGCGGCGGCCTCGGCACCGGCACGATCATCCAAAGGCTGAACTAGCGCGGACGCCCGCGTCTCCGGCGGACCGGCCTAGGTGGCCGGTTCGCCGGCAGCCTGGCGCGCCAGGAGCTCGGCGATGACGTCCGGGCCCGAGGGCCGGGCGTAGTGGTACCCCTGGCCGAACACGCAGTCGAGCGCCTTCAGGGCCTCGCCCTGCTCTGCGGTCTCGATGCCCTCGGCGACCGTCTGGAGGCCGAGCGAGTGCGCGAGCCCGACGACGGCCTCGACGATCGCGCGGTCGTCGGCGCCGTTGAGGACGCCGCTGACGAACGAGCGGTCGATCTTCAGCACGTCGACGGGCGGCAGCGACTTGAGCTGGCTGAGGGAGGCGTAGCCGACGCCGAAGTCGTCGACGGCGAGCTTCACGCCGAGGTCACGCAGGCCGCGCAGCGTGCGGTCGGCCTCCTCGAGGTCGGCGATGACCGCGCTCTCCGTGACCTCCAGGCAGAGCCGGTGGGGCGGGAGGCCGGCGGCGGCGAGCGCGGCGCCGACGTGCTCGCGGAAGGCGGGGGAGGCAAGCTGGCGCGGGGACACGTTCACCGCGATCTCGATCTCGTCGTCCCACGCGGCGGCCTGGACGCAGGCGACGCGGACGACCCACGCGCCGATCTCGCCGATCAGGCCGCTCTGCTCGGCGACGGGGATGAAGCGGACGGGCGGGATGAGCCCGAGCTCGGGGTGGTCCCAGCGCAGCAGCGCCTCGACCGAGCGGATCCGGCCGGTGGCCAGCTCGATGAGCGGCTGGTAGTCGAGGCGCAGCTCGCCGCGCTCGACCGCGCCGCGCAGCGACGCCTCGAGCCCGACGCGCTCGACGACGATCTCGCGCATGCCGTCGTCGAACACCTCGCAGCGCGCCTTGCCGAGCTCCTTGGCCCGGTACATGGCGGAGTCGGCGTCGCGGAGGAGGTCGGCGGCGTCGCGGCCGCTGTCGCAGGCGAGGCAGATCCCGATCGACGCGGTGACGTAGCGCTGCTCGTCGGCGAGGTTGAACGGGGCGCGCAGCGCGCCGGCGATGCGGTCGGCGACGCCGACGGCCTCGTCGACCCCGTCGATCCCGCGCAGGAGTACGGCGAACTCGTCGCCGCCGAAGCGGGCGATGACGTCCTCGGGACGCAGCAGGCGCTGCATCCGCTCGGCGACGAGCTGCAGCAGCCGGTCGCCGGTGGCGTGCCCGAGGGTGTCGTTGACGAGCTTGAAGTTGTCGAGGTCGACGAACAGCGCGCCGACGCCGGAGTCGCCGGTCGCGAGCGCCTCCTCGAGGCGGCGCTCGAACAGCTTGCGGTTCGGCAGCTCGGTCAGCGTGTCGTGGTGGGCCTGGTGGTCGAGCTTGCGCTCGGCCTGCTTGCGCTGCGAGATGTCGATGACGTGCGCGATGTACGTCGGCTCCTCGCCGGTGTCGGCGGGCAGCAGCGAGCGGTGGCACAGCGCCCAGCCCGACGTGCCGTCGCGGTGGCGCAGCCGCCGCTCGAGGCCCTCGCGGCCGATCGGCTCGACCATCTCGTCGAGCTCGATGCCGACGAGCTCGTCCTGGGTCCAGCCGGTGCGCTCGGCGAGCGCGAGGTTGCCGCGGCGGATCAGGCCGTCGTCGCCGACGATCGCCATGCCGACCGGCGCGTCGTCGAACGCGCTGCGGAAGCGGTCCTGGCTCGACTGGAGCCGCTCGCGGACCTGCTCGTTGAGGCGCCAGGACACGACGTTCGCGACGGCCAGCGCGCTGACGAAGCCGCCGTGCACGCCCGCCCAGAGCCACGGGTTGCGCGCGCCGTCGGCGTGGGCGTAGACGGAGTCGGCGTCGAGCGCGCCCGCGGCGCCGTGGTGCAGGACGACGTAGGCGATGGCCAGCAGGTAGGGGAACCACTCCTCGTACGTGGCGAGGATGGTGACCATCACGAAGAAGTGGAAGTGCGCCTCGATCGCACCGTCCCAGAGGTGGACGAGCATCGCCGAGCAGGTGAGCAGCCCGATGGCGACGGCCGCGGTCCGCAGGCGCCGGTTGAGGCTCGCGCGCCCGGCGACCGCGCCGAGCAGCGCGACGGGGAGGACGTCGAGGGCGGCGTGCGAGATGCCGTAGCCGCGCGCAAGCGCGAAGATCGCGAGCCCCGCGACGTGCAGCCAGACGAGCCGGACCATCATCCGGTGGCGCGCGCGCCACGCGTCGCACGGCAGCGTCGCGCCGCGCGGGAGACGGTCGAGCAGGGGCACGACCCCTATGGTCGGTCGCGGAAACGGGAAGTTGACGCCTTCCGCCCGGTGGGTACAGCCTTTTAGTGGTGCCATTTCGCAGCGCCGTGCTCGTCGTCGCGCTGCTGCTCGCCGCCGCCGTGCCGGCCGCGGACGCGTCGAAGCGCCCGACCGAGCCGGGCACCGGCGCGTACGGGCTGCCGAACTACCAGGTCGCCGAGGAACCGCCGCACTGCAGCGAGGACGTCTGCGTCCACTGGGTCGCCACTACCGCCGACGCGCCGGCCGACCTGAGCGACGACGACGCCGACGGTGTGCCGGACGCCATCGAGCTGCTGCGCTTCGGGCTCCAGCGGGCGCACGACCACATGACGGAGACGCTGGGCTGGCGCGAGCCGGTCAGCGACGGGACGCTCGGCGGCGGCGACGGCCTGAGCGACACCTACGTCAAGAGGCTGAACGGGAACGCGGCGGGCGTCGCGATCCGCGACGAGGGCGCGGACTTCTATCGCCCGGCGGGGTTCGTCGTCGTCGACAGCGTGTTCCTCGCGCCCGCGAACCTCGGGTTCGCTCAGCGCAAGCTGGCGCCGCACGAGCTCCAGCACCTCATCGAGTTCGCCTACGACGGCTACTTCGAGGGGTGGCACGGCGAGGCGACGGCGGAGTGGGCGGCCGCGCAGAGCGACGGCTCGTACGCGCTGCTCGGTGGCTACCCGGAGGCGTGGGCGCGGACGACCGAGTACCCGCTACTCGGGGTCCGCGACCCGGAGACGGGCGCGCCGCCGGGGAAGGGCTACGCCGCGGTCATCTGGCAGCGCTGGCTGACCGACCGCTACGGGCCGGAGCTGATCCGGGCGCTGTGGGAGCACGCCGACACGGTGAACCCGCACTCGTTCGTCCCGTCCTCGGTCGAGACGGCGCTCGAGGGCCGCAGCGGGTTCATCGAGGAGTTCGTGACGTTCGCGGTGCGCCATGCGGAGTGGCGGCTCCCGCCCGCCGGGCTCGGGTGGGGGAGCGGCGTCCCGGACGTCGAGCGCGTGGCGCAGCTCGTGCCCGGCGGCGAGGCCCGGACGGCGACGCTCGACCACACGACGTTCGCGCTGATGGACGT
Source organism: Solirubrobacteraceae bacterium (assembly GCA_035942275.1). Lineage (GTDB taxonomy): Bacteria > Actinomycetota > Thermoleophilia > Solirubrobacterales > Solirubrobacteraceae > CADCVT01. The sequence continues at coordinate 5,369 of DASZDF010000594.1, forward strand.
GCCGGTCAGCGCGACGGCGACGTCCTACGAGCTGCGCGCGAGCGCTCCCGCCGGCACGCGCTCCGCGTTCGCGCTCGTCGGCCGGCGGGGGGACGCGACCGGCGGCACGACCGAGACCGTCGTGCAGCACGCGCCGAGCGGCGGCGACGTCGTGCTCGGCCTGCGCGACCCGGCGCAGTTCGAGCGGATCACCGCGGTGCTCGTCAACAGCGACGTCTCGATCGCCGCGCCGTCGCGCGACGAATGGTGGGACTGGATCTACGCCCGCGACGCCCAGGCGCTGACGGCGCGGATCGTGCCCACCGACCGCCCGCCGCCGCCGGTGGACCCGATCGACAGCCCGCTCCCGCCGCCGCCCGAGCCCGAGCGCCCCCTCCCACCCCCGCCTCCGCCGGTGCCCGAGGACCTCGCCCCGCCGTCGCTGCGCCTCGGCGACCTCCCGCGCGGCGCCCTGCGC
>DASZDF010000595.1:0-3883 GCA_035942275.1 Solirubrobacteraceae bacterium
GATCCAGACCGCCGGAAGGCCGAACGCCGGCTCGGTGGTCGGTACGCCCGCCAGCTGTCCGGCCGCGTCTCCGGGGTCCATCGCGAGCTGGTGGCCGGCCATCGTGCGGCCGCGGGCGACCTCGGTGCCGCGCACCTTGAGCACGTACTCGTGCGAGGCGAGGCCGACCTCGTCGTGGATGCGCACCGACGGGATGACCGTGCCGAGCTCGGAGGCGATCTGGCGGCGCACCGCGCCGACGCGCTGGAGCAGCGTGCCGCCGGCGCCCTGGTCGACGAGCGGGACGAGGCCGAAGCCGATGCACAGCTCGAGCGGGTCGATCTGCAGCGCCTCGATGGCCTGGTCGCGCGGCGACGGCGGCCCGGGCAGCGCGGCCTTGGCGGCGGCCTCGTCGGCGGCCGCCTTGGCCTCGGCCGCCGTCGGGTTGTCCTTCATCGCGCGGCCGATCATGAAGAAGATGCCGCCGATGATCAGGAACGGCAGCTTGGGCAGCCCCGGGACGAGCGCGAACGAGCAGATGACGACGCCCGCGACGAGCGGCGCCTTCTTCTGGGCCATGATCTGGTCGGCCACGTCGGAGCCGAGGTCGGTGTTCGACGCCGAGCGCGTCACGAGGATGCCGGTCGCGACCGAGATGAGCAGCGCGGGGATCTGCGCGGTCAGGCCGTCGCCGACGGTCAGCAGCGAGAAGTGCTGGACGGCCTCGTTGAACGGCATCCCCTGCTGCGCGACGCCGACGATGATGCCGCCGACGAGGTTGATCAGCGTGATGAGGATCGCGGCGATCGCGTCGCCCTTGACGAACTTCGAGGCGCCGTCCATCGCGCCGTGGAAGTCCGCCTCGCGGCTGATGTCCTCGCGGCGCGTGCGCGCCTCCTCCTCGGTGATCTGCCCGGCGTTCAGGTCGGCGTCGATCGCCATCTGCTTGCCCGGCATCGCGTCGAGCGTGAACCGGGCCGACACCTCGGCGACGCGGCCCGCGCCGTTCGTGATGACGACGAACTGGATGACGACGAGGATCAGGAAGACGATGAGGCCGACGACCACGTTGCCGCCGACGACGAACTTGCCGAACGCCTCGACGACGTGGCCGGCGTCGCCCTCGAGCAGGATGAGCCGCGTGACCGAGACGTTGATCGCGAGGCGGAACAGCGTCGTCAGCAGCAGCAGCGACGGGAACGAGCTGAAGTCGAGCGCGCGCGGGAGGTAGAGCGTCGCGACGACGATGGCCAGCGCGATCGAGATGTTCAGCGTGATGAACAGGTCGAGCAGCACCGCCGGCAGCGGCACGATCATCATCACGACGACGAGCACGACGGCGCCCGCGGCGATCAGGTCGCTGTAGGACGAGAGCTTCTTGAGGGTGGCGTTGGCGGCCATCACGCGGCCGTCCTGCGCCCGGCGACGCGGTAGACGTAGGCGAGGACCTGGGCGACGCCCGCGAACAGCTCCTCGGGGATCTGGCGGCCGACCTCGACGTTCTTGTGCAGCGCGCGCGCGAGCGGCGGGTCGGGGACGACGGGGACGCCGTGCTCGCGGGCGATCTCGCGGATGCGCAGCGCGAGCAGGTCCTGCCCCTTGGCGACGACCTCGGGCGCGGACTTCTTGCCGTCGTACTTCAGAGCGACCGAGAAGTGGGTCGGGTTGGTGACGACCACGTCGGCCTCGGGGACGGCGCCCATCATGCGGGCGCGCGCGGCCGACTGCTGGCGGCGGCGGATCGCCATCCGGACCTCGGCGGGGAGCTGCTGCTCCTTCTGCTCCTCCTTGACCTCCTGCTTGTCCATCCGCAGCGACTTCTCGTGGCGGCGCTTCTGCCACGCGACGTCGGCGAGGCCGATGACGAGGTACGCGATCGCGGCGCGCTGGGCGATGCCCATGATCGTCGAGACGAGCTCGGCGACGAGCTGCGCGGGGGTCATGCCGACCATCGCGCCCATCCCCGGCAGCGCCGGCACGAGCGCGGCGGCGACGATGGCGCCGACGACGGCGACCTTCACGATCGACTTCGCGCCCTCGACGAGCGCGTTCGGGCCGAGGAGCTGCTTGAGGCCGTTGAGGGGGTTGATGCGCTTGGGGTCGGGCGCGGCGGCCTTCGCCGACGGCTTGAAGCCGACCTGGATGACGCTGGCGGCGACGCCGGCCACGAGGCAGGCGAGCGCGACCGGGGCGACGGCGAGGCCGGTGTCGGTCAGCGCGCCCATGAGCAGCTCGCCGATGCTGTGGCGCTCGACCACCGACGGGTCGGCCACGTGCTTGAGCGCGTCGGTCATCGAGTCCTGCAGGCGCCCCGCGATCGCGGCGCCGCCGATGGCGAGCGCCATCAGCCCGGCGAGCATGACGCTCGCGCCGTTGAGGTCGGCGGACTTGGCGACCTGCCCCTTCTTGCGCGCCTCGTCGCGGCGCTTCGGGGTGGCCTTCTCTGTCTTGTCGTGCGCGCCCTTGCCGGCCACCTACGCCACCTTCAGCATGCGCAGGGCGTCGGTGACGGAGGCCTCGAGCGCGTCGTTCAGCCAGCCGGCGATGAACGGGAGCGTCACACCGAGCACGAGCAGCCCGACGACGATCTTGGCGGCGAAGCCGACGGCGAAGACGTTGAGCTGCGGGACGACGCGCGAGACCATGCCGAACGCGGCGTCGGTGAGGATCAGCGCGAGCATGACCGGCCCGGCGACCTGGATCGCGGCGCCGAAGATCCCGACGAACGCGGTCAGCGCGCCCGAGGTCATCGAGCCGAGCGACGGGAACGCCTCCAGCGGGACGAGCTCGTACGTGCGCGCGAGCCCCTGGATGACCCAGGCGTCGCCGCCGATCGCGATGAAGATGAGGACGCCGATGAGCGCGTAGAGCTGGGCGAGCACGGCGGCGCTCGAGCCCGTGATCGGGTCGACGATCGAGCCGAACGAGAAGCCGATGCTCGTGTCGAGGAAGGTGCCGGCGACGCTCAGCGCGGCGAACAGCGCGCCGAGGGCGAACGCGAAGCCGAGGCCGACGAGCAGCTCCTTGCCGACGAGTCCCGCGAACTGGAACGTCTCGAGCGGGATGCGCTCCCGCGCGACGACGGGCACGAGGCCGATCGCGAGCGCGACGGCGACGATGCCGCGGACGCGCGGCGGCAGCAGCTGCGAGCTGAAGAGGGGCGCGAGCACGAACAGCGGCGAGACGCGCGCGAGCACGAGGAAGAACCCGGCGACCTGCTGCTCGCCGAACTGCTGCACGAACGGCGTCATCCGATGAGCGTGGGGATCGAGCCCCACAGGTCGGCGGTGTAGGAGAGGAGCTGGTCGAGCATCCACGGCCCGCCGATCACGAGCACGGCCACCGTGGCGAGGATCTTCGGGATGAAGGTGAGCGTCTGCTCCTGGATCTGCGTGATCGCCTGGAACACGGAGATCACGAGGCCGACGGCGAGGCCGACGAGCAGCAGCGGCAGCCCGACCTTCAGCGAGAGCTCCACCGCGCCCACGACGAGCTGGATGACCGTGTCCTCGTTCACCCGAAGCTCTCCACGAGACTTCGCGTGACCAGGTTCCAGCCGTCCACCAGGACGAACAGCAGGATCTTGAACGGCAGGCTGATGAAGACCGGTGGCAGCATGATCATCCCCATCGACATCAGCGTCGAGCTGACCACGAGGTCGATCACCAGGAACGGCAGGAAGATCAAAAAGCCGATCTGGAACGCCGTCTTCAGCTCGCTGATGATGAACGCGGGGATGAGGACGTGGGTGGGCACGTCGGCGCGCGTCTCCGGCCGGTCCATCTTGGCGAGCTTCACGAAGAGCGCGAGGTCCTTCTCCCGCGTCTGCTTGAACATGAACTCGCGGATCGGCTTCTGACCGCGGTCGAACGCCTGGCCCTCGGTGATTTGCTTGGCCTGGAGC
>DASZDF010000596.1:0-5162 GCA_035942275.1 Solirubrobacteraceae bacterium
CGGCCGGGCCGCGCCGCTGTCGGCGGTGTCGTCCAGCGCGCCGCCGGTGACCGGCAGGCGCTGCCACGCGCTGTCGCCGAGCTCGGTGGCCGCGCCGGCGAGTCCCGCCGTGGTCACGAGGCCGGCCGCGGTGGCGAGAACCGCGAGCCTGCGCATGGGGCTACGCCGTGACGCGCAGGGGCTCGAGGCGCCCGCGGGCGTCATCGAGGCCGAGCCGCCCGAGGAGCTCGTCGGCAAGGGAGATGTAGTCCTCGGCGAGGTCGGGGCGGTGGTCGAGGATGGAGACGCCGCGCTCCGCGGATTCCGCGTAGGCGATGGACTGCCGGATCGTGGTGTCGAAGACCTTGTCCGCGAACTCCTCGCGGAGCGCCGTATAGGCATCACGCGAGTGGATCGTCCGCATGTCCGCGATGTTGAACACGACCCCCAACCACTCGAGGTCCGGGTTGAGGCTGTCGCGCGCCAGGTCGACCACCTCGAGCGCCTGCTCGACGCCCTGCATGGCGAAGTACTGCGCCTCGGCGCTCAGCAGCGCCCAGTCGGCGGCGACGAGCGCGTTGACCGTCAGCAGCCCGAGCGTGGGCGGGCAGTCGAGGAAGACGACGTCGTAGTCGCGCTTGACGTCCTTCAACGCGCGCTTGAGGGTCAGCTCGCGGCCCATCTTCCCGGCCAGCGCCAGCTCCGCCTCGGCCAGCGAGAGGTTGGCCGGGATGACGTCGTCGTGGATCGCCTGGCGGGCCTTCGCGCGGCCCGACAGGACGTCGCCGACCGTGGGCGAGGCTTCGGGGTCGACGTCGAAGTAGTCCGACAGGTTGCCCTGCGGATCGAGGTCGACGGCGAGGACGCGCAGGTCCAGCCGGCGCAGGACGTCCGTGAGCGTCCGGACCGACGTGGTCTTCCCGGTGCCGCCCTTCTGGGAGAGGATCGCGATGGTCGCGGTCAAGCTCCCAGGAGGGTAGCCCAGGTCGTCGTCAGCCCGTCGCTTCGAGCGGCGCGTCCGCGCCGGGAACGCCGGCCGGGGCGACCTCGAGGAACGTCAGCCGGTACCGGCCCACCACGATCTCGTCGCCGTCGAGCAGCTCCCGCCACTCCACGCGCTCGCCGTTGACGAAGACGCCGTTCAGCGAGCGGTCGTCGAGCACCCGGACGCCGTCGGGCTGGCGCACGATGAGCGCGTGGCGCCGCGAGACCGTCGGGTCGTCGAAGCGGACGTCGGCGGCGAGGCTGCGGCCGACCCGCGTCCACTCCCGCTCGAGCGCGATCGCCTCGGTCTTGCCGTCGCGGTCGAAGACCAGGTACTGCCCGGGCTCGGTGACCTCGGCGCGGGCGGTGACCAGCCAGGCCTCGCGCTCCTCGGGCGACTTCTCGGGCGCCGCGTTGCGCGCGAACCGGGGGCCGCTGAACAGCGACGCGCGTGCGAAGCTCGCGCTCCCGCAGCCGGGGCAGGTCGGCAGCTCGTCGGCGGCGGCGAGCGTCACGACGTATCCGCACTCCTCGCAGCGGAACGAACCGGTCCCCGCCAGCGTCCCGGACGTGAGTGACTCCATTCCCCTCTTGCTCCTCTCGAGGCACACTGGAGGGCGTGCCCGTTGGCTCCCCCAAGTGACGATACCAACGACTACCCAGTTCTGGGAAGGAGGTTGAAGGTTGTGGACGAACACTCGGCCATGCCCCGTCTGCTGCCGACGCTCACCCCCGCCGACCTCGAGCTGCGCCTGCTGCGCAAGGGCGTCGGCGAGCTGACCCACGACCGCGAGACGTGCGCCGACTGCGGCCGCACGCCGCTCACCGGGGAGCGTCTGCACCACTACGAGAACGGGTCGGTCGTGTGCGAGCTGTGCCGTCCGGCGCACCGCGGCGAGCCGGCCCGCAGCGTGCTCGTCTGCCACCCCGAGCACGGGCACACGGTCAAGGTCCGTCTCCGGGCCGCCTAGGCCTCGCGGGCGGGGGTAGGATCCCGCCCGCCGATGGACCCGATCGTCTCAAGCGTCCTCATCGACCGCCCTCGCGAGGAGGTCTTCGAGTACCTGAGCGACATCGCGAATCACTGGGAGTTCACGGATCACTACATCCGCGAGGTCCACATGACGCGCGAGGACACCTACGGCGTCGGCGCCGGGATGCGCTTCCGTATCCCCACGCCGCTCAACCGCTTCGCCTGGGCCGAGGTGACGATCACCGACGCCGAGGCGCCGCGGCGGATCGTCGAGAAGGGGCGCGGCGGCAAGTACAACCGGATCCGGATGGTCGTGATCTACGAGCTCGAGGCCGCGGGCAGCTCCGGCACCCGGGTGACGCTCACGTCCGAGACGCAGCCCAGCCTGCCGTCGGACCGGATCATGGAGGCGCTCGCGCGCCGCCCGCTGAAGCGCCGCCAGCGCAAGGCGCTCAAGCGGCTACGGTCGATCCTCGAGGAGGGGCGCGAGCGCGGGCGCCGCGCGACGATCGCCGCGGGCGGCGCGAGGAAGCCCGCGTCGCAGTTCAGGTTGTAGCCTTCGCGCCCGCCGTGACCTCGCTGCGTCCCCTCGTCCTGCTGCTCGCCGCCCTGCTCGCGCTCGGCGTCTCCGCGTGCGGCAACGAGGAGCAGGAGGAGCAGACCTACCAGTCGGAGAACGCCCAGGTCGCCGAGACCGAGGGCATCTACCTCGAGCTGGGCGAGGTCAAGTACCAGGTCCAGATCTCGCGGCAGCTCAACCCGCTGCTCATCGACGACCGCGACTACTTCGAGGGCGTCTCGGAGAGCGACCTCGACCTGGCCGACGACGAGGTCTGGTTCGGCGTCTGGATGCGGGTCGAGAACGAGTCCGAGGAGCCGATCCGCACCGCGTCGCGCTTCACGGTCGTCGACACGCAGGAGAACGAGTACGTGCCGGTCCGGATCGGCGAGCCGAACCCGTTCGCGTACCGGTCCGAGCGCGTCGAGGGCGAGGAGCTCTACCCGAACCCGAACAGCCCCGCGGGCGAGCGCGCCCCGAACGGCTCGCTCATCCTCTTCAAGCTGAAGCGCTTCTCGCTCGACAACCGCCCGCTGGAGCTGATCGTCGAGGCTCCCGAGGGCGACGAGCGCGCGATCGTCAACCTCGACGTCTGAGGGCTTCGGCCAGCACGGTTGCGGCCGGCGGCGCCGCGACCGCCCCGCCCGCTCCCGCCTCGACGAGCATGACCGCGACCGCGACCCGCGGGCGCCGCGCCGGGGCGTAGGCCGCGAACCAGGCGGTCGTGTCGGTCGTGTCGCCCTCGACGACGGTCTCGCCCTCGACCTCCTCGCCCTGCGTCTGGCGCAGCTCGGCGGTGCCGGTCTTCCCGGCGACGGTGACGCCGGAGATCGCCGCGCCCGTGCCCGTGCCGTAGCTCACGACGGCGCGCATGGCGCGGTCGACGATCCTCGCGGTCCTCGTGCTCACCGCGCGCGCGGAGCTCGGTCGGTCGGACTTCTTCAGCGTCGGCTGGGGGAGGCGGCCGCGGTCGGCGATCGTCGCGGCGGCCAGCGCCATCTGGAGCGTGCTGGCCTGGACGCGGCCCTGGCCGATCGCGCTCGACCCGAGCGCGAGGTCGTCGCCGATCTCCCCGGCCGGCGGGATCGTGCTCGTCGCCGCGCCGTCGATCGCCGGCGGGCGGTTGAACCCGAAGCGCTCGGCGGTGCGGACGAGCCGCCGCGCGCCCAGCTCGGCCCCGAGCGGGGCGAAGACCGAGTTGCACGAGTGCGCGAACGAGTCGATGAGGTTGCCGCCGCACGACTCGCCGTTGGCGTTCTGCAGCTCGACGCCCTCCAGGGTGGCGGCCGTGGCGACGGGGTACTGCGTGCTCGGCTTCGTGACCCTCGCCTCCAGCGCGCCGGAGATCGTCACGATCTTGAACGTGGAGCCGGGGGGCTGGAGGCCGGACATGCCGATGCCCGCGGCGGCGACGACGTCGCCGTCGTCCGCCCCGCCGACGTTCATCGCGACGACGCCGCCGAGGCGGCCGGCGAGCGCGGCCGAGGCGGCGCGCTGCACGCGGGGGACGATCGTCGAGCGGACCGGGTCGGCCTTCCGCGGGGTGCTCGCGGCGAGGACGCGCTCCCCCGCCCGCAGCCTCCCGCCCGGCTTCCCGCGCAGCTCGTCGTCGAGCGCGCGCTCGAGGCCGGAGATCCCGACCTGCGCGTCGTCCGGGACGCCCTCCGCGCGGAGCTCCTGCGCCCGCTCCCGCGGGATCGGGCCGAGCTCGCCCGCGATCGAGTCGGACGTCACCGGGTCGTCGGAGGCGCGGTCGGCGCCCGCCGCCAGCTCGATCCCGCCGGAGGCGAGCAGCGTCGCGCGCTGGGGCAGCGTCGTCGTGCGGTTGAGCTCCTCGCCCTCGTCCACGCCCGGGAAGGTCATGTGCTTCTCCCAGGCGATCCGCGCCTCGCCGCCCTCCTCGGCCATCGGGAGGTCGAGCGTCGCCTCGAAGGTGCCGAACACCCTCGTCGTGATCGTGACGGGGACGGGGACGACGTCGCCGTCGGGGCTGTCCGCGTCATCGAAGCGCATCCGCGTCGCGGTCGCGGTGGCGTCGGCGTCCTCGTGGGCGGCGCGAAACTGCCGCTCGCTGATGCGGCCCTTCGCGGTCTCGGTGATGAGGTCGTACATCTGCCCGTAGTCGCGGCGCTCGTAAGCCGCGGCGTAGTCGTCGGCGACGTCCTGCGCGGCGGGCCGGTGCAGCGCGCCGACCACCATGCCCGCGACGAACGCGACGGCGGCGAGGAGCAGGGTCGGGACGAGCCGGCGGACCAGCCGCTCGCGGCGCCCTTCGTGCGGACGTCCGGGGCGCTGCCGGTAGCCTCGGCCGCCCGTGACGGGCGTGGACTGGATCATCGTCGCCTTCGTTACCCTCCTCGCGCTCTTCGGCTACGGGCAGGGGTTCCTCGTCGGCGCGCTGTCGCTCGTGGGCTTCGCCCTCGGGGCGTTCCTCGGTGGGCGCTTCGGTCCTGAGCTGCTGTCCGAGGGCGCGCGGTCGCCATATGCGCCTGTTTTCGCTTTGGGCGGCGCTGTCCTTGTCGGCGGCCTCTTCGCCTTGGGCCTGGAGACGGTCGGGCGGGCGCTGCGGTCCGCGCTCGTCCTGCCCGGGCTCGGGGTGCTCGACGGGCTGATGGGGGCGCTCCTGAGCGGTGTCGTCGGGCTCGGGCTCGCGTGGGTCTTCGGCGC
>DASZDF010000597.1:0-2469 GCA_035942275.1 Solirubrobacteraceae bacterium
GCCTCGGCGTAGCCGGGGCCGGCGCCGGGGACGCAGCCGGCCTCGCGCAGCCCGCGGCCGTTCGTGCCGGACGGGATCTCGAGGATGCCCGCGCCGCCGATGCCGGCGAGCCCCAGGGCCTCCGCCAGCTCGAGCGCGGCCGCAGCGGAGCGCTCGCCGACGACGATGACGATCTCCTCACCGGCCGCCCGCAACGCCCGCGCGAACTCGCGCACCGAGTCGTCCCCGCGCGCGAGCGCCCGCGCGAACTCCTCGCCGCCGCCCGGCGGGAAGCGGTGCGTCGCGACCGCGTTCGGATCGAGGCTGGACGGGCGCGACGTCGCGACCACGAGCTTCGTCCGCCGCCGGCGCACGCCCTTGCGGATGCGCAGGTCGAGGATCGGCGCGTCGTCGATCGGCTCGCAGTCGAGCACGAGGACGGTGTGCGCGAACTCGACGTCCTCGACCGTCGCCTGGAGGCGCGGGTTCGCGAGCGCCACGAGCTCCGAGCGCGGGCGCGAGCCGAGCGGCGACGAGTCGACGTGCGGGGACCCGAGCGCCTCGCGGACGAGCCGTTGGAGGAGGAACCCCTCCTCGTTCGTCGTCTGGCCGCCGGCGACGGCGCCGACGCGGCCCTTCGCGCGGCCGAGCGCCGACGCGGCCTCGCTCAGCGCGCGCTCCCACGACACCGGCCGCAGCTCGCCGCCGTCGCGCACCATCGGGCGCGTGACGCGCTCCTCGACGTGCACGGCCTGGTAGGCGAAGCGGCCCTTGTCGCACAGCCACCCGTCGTCGACCTGCTCGTTGTCGCGCCCGAGCACGCGCAGCACGCGCTCGTCGCGGACGGTGAAGGTGACGTTGCACTGCGACGGGCACAGCGTGCACACCGACGCGCTCGACTCGATGTCCCACGGGCGCGCGCGGAAGCGGTAGGGCTTCGACGTCAGCGCGCCGACCGGGCACAGCTCGACGATGTTGCCGCTGAACGGCGCGACGTACGGATGGCCGTCGAAGGTGGCGACGTAGCTGTCGGCGCCGCGCTCCTGGAGGATGAGCTGGTAGTCCTCGGAGACCTCCTGGGAGAACCGGACGCAGCGGTAGCAGAGGATGCACCGCTCCCGGTCGATCGCGACGAGCGGGGACAGCTCGAGCGGCTTCTGGAAGTGGCGCTTGGGCTCGATGAACCGCGACCGCCCGCCGCCCCAGCCGAACGAGATGTCCTGGAGCGGGCACTCGCCGCCCTTGTCGCACACCGGGCAGTCGAGCGGGTGGTTGACGAGCAGGAACTCGACGACCGCCGCCTGCGCGTCGCGCACGCGCTCGGTCTGCGTCTGGACGACCATGCCGTCCTTGACCGGCGTCGAGCACGCGGTCTGCAGCTTGGGGATGCCCTCGACCTCGACCAGGCACATGCGGCACGCGCCGACCGGCTGACCGAGCTTCGGCTCGTAGCAGAAGACGGGGATCTCGACGTCGCCCCGCTTGGCGGCGTCGACGAGCATCATGTTCGCGGGCGCGGTGACCTCGCGGCCGTCGATGGAGAACGTGATCTCCTGAAGCTCGGGCCGCGGCACTAGCGCGCCCCCTGGAGGACCTGGGGCGGCGGGTCGACCGGCTCGTCGGACGCTAGGTCGAGCGCGCGGCGGCGCTCCTCGATGTACGCCTCGAACTCCGGGCGGAACTTCTCGATCATCGACCCGATCGGCATCGCCATCGCGTCGCCGAGCACGCACAGGCAGTTGCCGATGATGTTGGTCTGGACCGAGGCCATGATGTCGAGGTCCATCGGCGTGGCCTCGCCCGAGCGCATGCGCTCGATCATCTTCACGGTCCAGTTCGTGCCCTCGCGGCACGGCGAGCACTTCCCGCACGACTCGTGGCGGTAGAACTTCGCGACCTTGAAGGCGACGTCGACGACGGAGTTCGAGTCGTCGACGACGATGATCGCGCCCGCCCCGAGCATCGTGCCGGCCTTCGCCATCGTGTCGAAGTCGTAGGCGAGGTCGAGGTCGTCCTTCGTCAGCACGGGCGCGCTCGAGCCGCCCGGGAACCACAGCAGGACGTCGCGCCCGGGGGGCGGGCCGCCCGCGAGCCCGTAGATGATCTCGCGCGACGACACCCCGAGCTCGATCTCGTAGTTGCCCGGCCGCTGGACGTTGCCGCTGACCGAGACGAGCTTCGTGCCCGTCGACGTCTCGGTGCCGATCTTCGCGTACTCCTCGCCGCCCATCGCGATAATGTGCGGGACGGTCGCGAGCGTCTCGACGTTGTTGATGAGCGTCGGGCCCTGGTAGAGGCCCTGGTTGGCCGGGAACGGCGGCTTCAGGCGCGGGTTGCCGCGCTTGCCCTCGAGCGAGTCGAGCAGCGCCGTCTCCTCGCCGCAGATTTATGCGCCGGCGCCGCGGTGGACGACCAGCGAGAGGGAGAGGTCGGACCCGAGGATCCGCTCGCCGATGTACCCGGCCGCCTTGGCCTCCTCGAGCGCCGCCT
>DASZDF010000598.1:0-10188 GCA_035942275.1 Solirubrobacteraceae bacterium
CGGCGGACCGGCTCAAGGCGTAGAACCTCGGTCCGCACGCGGCCACCGCGGGTCGAGCGGAGCGCGGTGGGCGCCGATGTGGGCCCGGATGGACCATGCCGCCGTCCTCGAAGCCCTGCCGCACGGGATCGTCGTGCTGGACGCGCACGGCCGCGCGGCCGAGTGGAACGACGCCGCGCTGGCGATCCTCGACCTCACGCCGCTGACGCTCGCCGGCGCGCGCCCGCCGCGGCGAGAGCGTGCTCCCGCTCGGCGCGCGCGGTGACGTCGACGAGCGTGCAGGCGACGGCGCCGACCGCGTCCGCGTCGCTCTCTTCGGCGCCGTGCGGCGCCACGGGCGCGAACGCCATCTCCACGACGCGCTCGTCACGGCGGACGACCATCGTCCTGCGCTTGCGCGCCAGGGCGGCCAGCATGGCGGGGCGCAGCTCCGGGACGGGCGCGCCGCCCTCGCTCTGCACGGCGGCGGGGCCGGCGAAGGGCGGGCGGGCGCCGGCGAGCGTCAGCGGCGTACGGTCGAGCATCGCCAGCGCGGCGGCGTTCCACTCGGTCGCGCGGCCGTGCGCGTCCAGCACGACGATCCCGTGCGGCAGGGCTTCGAGGACGGCGGCATGGTCCATCCGGGCCCACATCGGCGCCCACCGCGCTTCGCTCGACCCGCGGTGGCCGCGTGCGGACCGAGGTTCTACGCCTTGAGCCGGTCCGCCGGCCCGGCGCGGCTACTCGTACGCGATGAACTCGAGCAGCGAGCCGTCGGGGTCGCGGAAGTAGACCGACTGGCCGGGGCCGCGGGCGCCGTTGCGCGCGACCGGCCCGTCCTCGACGGGCACGCCGTTGCGCTCGAGGTGGAGGATCGCCTCCTCGACGTCGCCGTCCCAGACGAAGCAGAGGTCGGCCATGCCGGGCTGCGCGGGGATGCGGGCGACCGGCGCCGGGTCCATCCCCGGGCCGTGGACGTTGAGCTGCTGGTCGCCGAACCGGTAGCGCCAGCGCGGCGGGTCGTCGAGCCCCACCACGTCCGCTCCGACCACGTCGCGATAGAAGGCGTTCGAGCGCTCCCACTCGCTGACGGCGATGACCACGTGGTCGATCGCGCGGACCGGTTTCCTCGGGAGCGGGGCGGGGGGTTGGTCGGCCATCGCCGGGGTCCTACCCGGGCGCGACCCACTCGCCCACGGGCAGCCGGGCGGCCGCGGCCGCGAGCTGCTCCGGCTCCGGTGCGGCGACGTGGGGCAGCGTCTCGACCGGCACGCCGCCGAGCCGCTCGATCGTGGCCCTGTTCGAGCGCTCGATGTCCGAGGGCTCGGCGGGCCACGGCGTGAGGACGACGGCGGCCGCGTGAAGCCCCGCGGCCCTCGCGGCCTCGAGCGTCAGCAGCGTGTGGTTGATCGTGCCGAGGCCCGGCCGGGCGGCGACGACGAGCGGGAGGCCGAGGTCGCGCGCGAGGTCGCGGACGGCGTAGTCCGGCGCGATGGGGACGAGCAGCCCGCCGACGCCCTCGACGACCGCGACGTCCGCGCCCGCCGCGGCGGCCTCGACCGCGTCGAGGAGCGCGCCGGGGTCGATCGGCTCGCCGGCGAGCTCGGCCGCCAGGTGCGGCGAGACTGCCGGGCCGAAGCGCAGCGGCGCGACCTCCTCCGCGACCCCGCCGGCGGCGGCGGCCAGCAGCTCGTGGTCGAGCGGCCATGCGGCGTCGCCGGCGTCGTCGAGCCCGGTCAGGACGGGCTTCACCGCCGCGACACGCTGCCCCGCCGCGCGGAGCGACGCGCAGAGCGCTGCCGCAACGACGGTCTTCCCGACGCCGGTGTCCGTCCCGGTGACGAAGAGACCGGGGGGAAGCGATCTCGGTGGGCCGCCGGTGTGGGAGGGCACCGGCGGCCCCTCGAGCGAGGTGCGTGGCGTCGCGAGGGGTGCCGACGCCGCGCGGGGGGAAGTGGGCGGGCTGGGTGAAGGGTTCGGGGTCACGCCGCTCGGGCCGGCAGCGCGTCCCATTCGTCGGTGGTCGACTGGGACGCCGCGACCGGCATCCCCTCGGCGGGGCGGAAGCCGGCCTGCAGCGCGGCGCGGCCGAGGGCTCGCGCCGCCTCGCGCAGCTCGCCCTTCGTGTGCGACGCCATCACCGCGAGCCGCAGCCGCGACGTGCCGGCGGGGACGGTCGGCGGGCGGATCGCCTGCGCGAAGACGCCGCGTTCGAGCGCGGCCTCGCAGATCGCCATCGCCATGCCGGCGTTGCCGACGACGAGCGGCACGATCTGCGTCGTCGAGCCGCTGACGTCGAAGCCCTCCCGCGCCAGCTCGTCGCGCAGCGCGTCGGCGTTGGCCTGCAGCTTCTCCACCCGCCGCGGCTGCTCGCACAGCAGCTCGAGCGCGGCCATCGCGCCCGCGACCGCCGGCGGCGGCAGTGCGGTCGAGAAGATCAGCGACCGGGCGCAGTTCGTCAGGAACGCCGCCATCGTCGACGAGCACGCCGCGAAGGCGCCGTACGCCCCGAGCGCCTTGCCCAGCGTCCCGATCACGACGTCGACCTCGCCCTCGAGGCCGGCGTCGGCCACCGCGCCGCGCCCTCCGGGCCCGACGCAGCCGGTCCCGTGCGCCTCGTCGACGACGACCCGCAGCCCCGCCTGCCGCGCGACCTGCACGATCTCCGCGAGCGGCGCGACGTCGCCGTCCATCGAGAAGACGCTGTCGGTCACGATCACGCCGCCGCGCCCGCCGGTCCGCCCGACGCACCACAGCAGGTGCTCGACGTCGCCGTGGCGGTAGACGACGGTCTCCGCCCGCGCGAGCCGGCAGCCGTCCACGATCGAGGCGTGGTTGAGCTCGTCGGAGAACACGGTCTGCCCGGCGCCGGCCAGCGCGCTGACGACCCCGAGGTTCGCGAGGTAGCCGGATCCGAAGAGCAGCGCGCTGTCCGTCCCCTTGAACTCCGCCAGCCGCTCCTCGAGCCGCCGGTGCACGGTCATCGTGCCCGAGACGAGCCGCGACGCGCCCGCGCCGACGCCCCAGCGCATCGCGGCGTCCGCCGCCGCCTCGCGCACGCGCGGGTGATCGGCGAGCCCGAGGTAGTTGTTCGAGCAGAGCAGGAGGACGGGCCTGCCGTCGAGCACCACTCGCGGGCCCTGCGGCCCGCTGACGAGCCGCATGCGCCGGTAGAGGCCCAGCTCGGCGAGCTCGTCCAGACGGGCCTGGAGGTCGGTCACCTACGCCGCCGATTCCTCCGCCGGCCAGCGGTTCTCCGCACCGTCGGGGCGGTCCGGCACGACCGTCTTCTTGGCGAAGCGAAGCTGGGTGGAGGGATCCCACATACGGATCTCGAGCTCGTGGAGCGGGCTCTGCACGTCGCCGAGGAACGCCTCGACGACGTCCGGCGTCTCGCCGTCGAGCCACCCCGAGCGGTTGTCGGGCCGCGGGTTCGCGCCGTTGTCGGGCTGGCGCGCGACGTTCAGCCCGAGCTCCTCGAACAGCGCGCGGTCCTCCTCCGGCGAGGACCCGAGCGTCGTCAGGAAGTTGCCCATCATCACGCCGTTCAGGCCGGCCTTGACCGCCAGCCCCTGCAGGTCGCCGAGGTTCTCGACCCGCCCGCCGCACAGCCGGAACAGCGCGCCCGGGAGGATCAGCCGGAAGATCGCGATCCACTTCACGGCCTCCCACGGATCCATGTAGTCGCGGTCGCCGAACTTCGTGCCCGGGCGCGGGTTGAGCAGGTTGATCGGGACGGACGTCGGGTCGATCGACGCGAGCTCGAACGCCATCTCCACGCGCTGCTCGCGCGTCTCGCCGAGGTTGAGGATCCCGCCCACGCAGGTCTCGAGCCCCGCCTCGCGCACGGCGTCGCTCGTCCGCAGCCGGCCCTCGTAGCGGACCGTCGACGAGACCTCCGGGTAGTAGGTCTCGGACGTCTCGACGTTGTGGTGGACGCGCTGGATGCCCGCCTCGCGCAGCGCCCGGGCTCGCGTCGGCGACATGTGCCCGATCGACGCGCACCGCTTCAGGTTCGTGTGCTCGGCGACCAGCCGCGCGCCCTCGAGCACCTTCTCGAAGTCGCGCTTCGACAGCCCCTGCCCCTGCGTGACCATGCAGAAGCGGTGAGCGCCCGCCGCCTCGGCCGCGCGCGCGTGCTCGAGGATCTGGTCGGGCTCCATCATCGCGTGCAGGGGCGTCTCGGCCTCCGCGAACCGCGACTGCGCGCAGAACCCGCAGTCCTCCGCGCACCCGCCCGACTTCGCGTTGACCAGCGAGCACAGGTCGGTCGAGTCGCCGAAGCTCTCCTGCCGCGCGCGCCATGCGCGCTCCACGAGGGCCTCGATCTCCGAGTGGTCTTCGATCTCGCCGAGGCGGAGCGCTTCCTCGCGGCTGATGAGCGGCGGCATGGGCGGGAAGCTAGGCCCGCGCCCGGACGGACGCGGGTCGCCCGAAGCGTGACGCTTCGCAAGGCGCGCGCGTAGTGTTCAGATGAGCATGCGCGCAGGACTCCTCGTGGCTGCGGTCGGCGCCCTTCTCGTCGCGACCGCCCCGCCCGAGGCGGGCGCGTGCTCGTGTGCCGCCACGGAGCCACGCGACGCGCTGCGGGCGGCCGAAGCCGCCGTCATCGGGACGATCGTCGACGACGGCGACCCCGCCACGCTGCGCGTCGAGGAGACGGTGAAGGGCGACGTCCCGGACGAGATCGAGCTGCCGAACGACGACGACCGCGCGAGCACCTGCGGGCCGAACTACGAGGAGGACCAGAGGCTCGGGCTGTTCCTGAGCCGCGACGACGACGGCGAGTGGACCGCCGGGCTGTGCGACACCGTGGAGCCCGGCGATCTACGCCGGGCGGCGCGAGCGCTCCCGAAGGCCCGCGGCCACGGAATCGCCCACCTGATCGCCTCCACGTTCGGCGAGGGCGAGATCGACGCGCTGCTGCTCGACGGCGACGGCAACGTCCTCGCCTACGGCTACGGCGAGGGCTGGGGCCAAGCCTCGGTCTGCCCGGGCTCCACGCACATGGTCGCCCTGACCGGCGAGGGGAGGACGCAGCAGCTGGTCACCCGTCGCCTCCGCGACCTGAAGGTCGTGCGCAGACGCGCGATGCCGAGGGACGAGGTCTTCGCGTTCGCCTGCCGCGATCGCGCCGGCCGCCGACTGGCGGTCGTCGACGGGCTGTTCGACGAGCCGGCTCCGGTGCGCTCGCGGCTGCGACTGCTCGGCGACGGCCCGCCACGCATGCTGCGACGCGGGAGGATCGGGAGCGCGACGTTCATCGGCGACGCTGCCTACCTCGATGAGGGGAGGTGGGGCCAGGACCTCGTGCGCGTCGACCTGCGCACCGGGACCGCCGACGCGATCGCGCGCGTCCCGTTCATCCCCGGCGGGTGGGACCTGAGTCCGGACGGCCGCCACCTCGCGACGACCGCGTTCGGGCGGGGGCGGGCCGAAGCAGAGGTGACGGTCGTCGTCGACCTACGCACGGGCGACGTGCGCACGCGGGTGAACGGGGGCTCGGTGCTCTGGGCCGGCAGCGACCGGCTGATCAACGACGCGGGGCGCCTCCACCTCCTCGATCGCCGCCTGCGGACGCTGCGCGAGACCGGCGCGGGCGTCTCCGAATGGCCGATCGTGAGGACCGGCGGCCGTGTCTACGGCCTCGACCACGGAGACCTGCACGAGATC
Source organism: Solirubrobacteraceae bacterium (assembly GCA_035942275.1). Taxonomy (GTDB): domain Bacteria; phylum Actinomycetota; class Thermoleophilia; order Solirubrobacterales; family Solirubrobacteraceae; genus CADCVT01. The sequence continues at coordinate 5,653 of DASZDF010000598.1, forward strand.
GACCCGCGAACCGGCCGCTCGCGGCGCGTCGCCACCCTCCCCGGTGATGCGTTCCGCCGCCTCGTGGCGATCCCGGGCGGAGCCGAGATCCGAACTCGCGTCGGGGAGCCCGCGCTCTCGCGCGCCGAGCGCCGCACCATCCGCGCCGCGACCGTCTGCCGCCGATTCCTCTGGTGACGGGCCCGGTCGGCGTGCACACTGTGAGGCGTGTTCGCCAGCCTGATGCTCGCGGCCGTCGCGCTCAGCGGGCAGAGCGTCGAGGGCCGGCCGCTCGACGTGGCGCACCGCGGCGCGAGCGACGCGCCGCTGCGGGCGCTCGTCGTCGGGCAGATCCACGGCGACGAGCCGGGCGGGAGAAGCATCGCCAACGCGGTGCTGCGCGCGACGCCCCCCGCCGGCGTGCAGGTCTGGGTCGTCCGCGACCTCAACCCCGACGGCACGGCGCGGCGCACCCGCCAGAACGCGAACGGCGTCGACCTGAACCGCAACTTCCCGCACCGATGGCGCCGGGCGCAGCGCGGCCGCTACTGGCCGGGACCGCGCGCGGCGAGCGAGCCCGAGACGGGGTGGGCGATGCGGCTCATTCGGGGCATCCGGCCGCACGTGACGGTCTGGCTGCACCAGCCATACGGGTTCGTCGTGCGCTCGGACGGCAGCGACCCGTTGGTGCTGCGCCGCTACGCGCGCGCCGCCAGGCTGCCGATCCGCCGCCTGCCGCGCTACCGGGGCACGGCGTCCGGCTGGCAGAACCGGCTCCTGCCGGCCGGCGGCGGCGCGTTCGTCGTCGAGCTGCGGTGGGGGAGGCAGAGCCGCGCGACGATCCGCAGGCACGTCCGCGCGCTGTGGGAGGCGGTGCTGCCTCCCACCCCGGCCGAGGCCGCGCAGGCGGAGAAGCCCGCGATCCACTGGGACCCGATCCCGTTCGGCCCCGCGCGCAAGCGCCAGACGCGCCGCTACGCCCGCCGCCACTACGGCCTCGACACCCACCTCCTCGAGGCGCCGAAGACCATCGTCCAGCACTTCACCGCGGGCGACACCTACGGGTCGGCGCGCAACCACTTCGCCGCCAACCGCCCCGACCTGGGCGAGCGCCCGGGGACGTGCTCGCACTTCGTCATCGACGCCCGCGGCACCATCCACCAGCTCGTCCCGCTCGGGCTCATGTGCCGCCACGTGGTCGGCCTCAACCACGTCGCGGTCGGGATCGAGCACGTCGGGCGCAGCGACGCGCAGGTGATGGGGAACCGCCGCCAGCTCCGCGCGTCGCTGCGCCTGACCCGCTGGCTCCAGGAGCGCTACGACGTCCCGACGGAGCACGTCATCGGCCACGCGGAGTCGCTCTCGAGCCCGTTTCACCACGAGCGGGTGAAGGCGTGGCGCAAGCTCACCCACGGCGACTTCGCGAAGAAGACGATGGACCGCTACCGGCGAAGGCTCGGCGCGTGATGGACGAGATGATCCGCCGCGTGCTCACGGCCTACCGCACCTGGGCGGTCGTCGGCTGCTCGCCCGACCCGTTCCGCGATTCCCACGACATCGCGAACCTGCTCGAGCGCAACGGCTACGACGTCGTGCGGGTCAACCCGCGGTGGGACGCCGCCTACCCGTCGCTCGACGCCGCGGCGGCCGAGCACGACATCGAGGTCGTCGACGTCTTCCGCCGCTCCGACCAGGCGGGCGCGCACGTCGACGAGGCGATCGCGATCGGCGCGAAGGCGGTCTGGCTCCAGCTCGGCGTGATCGACGAGGAGGCGGCGGAGCGGGCGCGGGCGGCGGGGCTCGACGTCGTCATGGACCGCTGCCCGAAGATCGAGCTGCCTCGTCTCTAGCGACGCCTCCCTACGCTGACCGCATGCGCCTGATCCTGCTGCTCGCCGCCCTCGCCCTTCCCGCCGGCCTCGTCTCGGGTTGCGGGTCGGAGGACCTCGGCTCCGTCTCCGCCGCCGAGGCGGCCGCGGCCACGCGCGACGCCGAGACGGCGCGGATCGAGCTGACGATGGCGATCAAGGGTGGTGGGTTCCCGCAGCCGGTGGAGATCACCGCCGAGGGCGTCACCGCCACCAAGGGGCTGGAGACGGACGTCACCATCGACTTCGGCCCTGTCCTGGAGTCCTTCGGCGCCGGTGGCGACGGGAAGACGCGCGTCCTCTCCGACGGCCGCGACGTCTTCGTCGACCCGCCCGCGGTCGAGGGGCTGGACCTTCCCGGCGGTGCGACGTGGGTGACCGCCGACCTCGCCGAGGTCGCGGAGGCGGCGGGGATCGACGTCGCCGGCCTGGGCGAGCTGATGCGCGTCAGCACCGAGCAGCAGCTCGCCTCGCTCGAGGCGGCGAACGCGGTGGAGAAGGTCGGCGAGGAGGAGATCGACGGCGAGGACACGGTGCGGATGAAGGGGACCGTCACGTTCGACGACTACTTCCGCTCGCTGTCGCCGCAGCGGCGCGCGCGTGTGCAGAAGCTGATCGACCAGATCGCGGCGCTGCCCGGCGGCGGCGACGTCCGCAAGGAGCTCGACCGGCCGACGCCGATCGAGCTGTGGGTCGACGGCGACGATCGCGTCCGTCGCATCCGGCAGGAGAGCAGGATCCCGGCGCAGCAGGGCGTCCCGGCGGGCTCGTTCGTCATGACGATGGACTACACGGACTTCGGGACGGACCTCGACATCGACCGCCCCGAGGGCGACGAGGTCTGGGACGCGACGGAGCAGCTGAAGAAGTTGCTGCCGAAGCCCTAGCGGCCCTGCCAGCGGGCGGGGCGCTTCTCCGCGAACGCGCGGACGCCCTCGCGCATGTCCTCCGAGGCGAAGGAGGCCTCGCGCAGCGCGATCAGCTCGCGCTCGACGTCGGCGTCGAGCGCGATGTCGGCGGCCAGCAGCTCGCGCAGGATGCGCTTGTTCCCGCGGATCGAGAGCGGGGCGTTCGCGACGAGCTCGGTCGCCCACGCGAGCGACGAACTCTCCACGTCGTCCTCGACCGCGTTCACGAGGCCCCAGGCGAGCGCGGTCCCGGCGTCGACGTTGCGGCCGAGGAGGAACAGCTCGCGCGTGCGGGGCGCCCCGATCGACGCGACGAACCGCCGCAGCCCGGTGTGCGAGTAGACGAGCCCGAGCTTCGCCGGCGGCATTCCGAGCTTGATGCCGTCCGCGGCGATGCGGAAGTCGCAGCACAGCGCCAGCTCGAGGCCGCCGCCGATCGTGTGGCCGGGCAGCGCCGCGACGATCGGCGCGTCGCAGGCCTCCAGCGCGTCGAGCGCCGCGGTGAACGGGTGGGCGACCAGCCGCTCGGCGCGCTCCGCGAAGACGTCCTCCGGGATGTCCCCGATGTCGTAGCCGGCGGAGAACATCCCGTGCGCGCCGGTGAGGATCAGGCAGCGCGCGTCGCCGTGAGCCCGGACCGCGTCGCTCAGCCCGTCGAGGATCGCGTGGTCGAGGGCGTTGCGCTTCGCCGGGTTGGAGATCGTCAGCCGGACGATCCCCTCGGCCGGCTCGTCGACCAGGAGCTCCCCGGGCACTACTCCAGCACGACCAGGGTGTCCCCCTCGTTCACCGCCTGGCCCTCCTCGCAGAGGATCTCCTTGACCTTCCCGGAGTCCTCCGCCTCGACCGGCATCTCCATCTTCATCGACTCGAGGATCACGACCGTGTCGCCCTCCTCGATCGTCTGACCGACCTCGCACTCGATCTTCCACACGGTGCCGGTGATGTGGGCTTCGACGTCTGCCATGGCGCGGAGCCTAGACCTTCGACCGGCGGGCGAATGGCGCCGCCGGATCTTTCGACCGGCGGGCTGATGGCGGCCCCCCGGCGCGGCCGTAGCTTCCTGTGCACCGGCGGGCGGACCCATCCGCCGGGGCTCCCGAGGCCAACAGGGGAGGGGCGCGTGGAACGGGACAGGCGCGCCCCTCCCCGCCTCGCGGCGGTAGCTTCCCCGCCGTCTTGATCCTCTCGATCGACCAGGGCACGACCGGGACGACCTGCCTCGTCTTCGACGGCGAGGGCGCGCTCGCGGGCCGTGCGTACCGCGAGTTCACGCAGCACTTCCCGCGGCCGGGCTGGGTGGAGCACGACGCGCAGGAGATCTGGGACGTGACGGAAGCCGTCGCCCGCGACGCCCTCGACGACGCGGGCGTCGACCAGCCGGCGGCGATCGGCATCACCAACCAGCGCGAGACCGTCTGCGTGTGGGACCCGTCGACCGGCGAGCCGCTGCACCGCGCTCTCGTCTGGCAGGACCGCCGCACCGCCGACCGCTGCGCCGAGCTGCGCGAGCAGGGGCACGAGGAGCTGGCGCGGGAACGGACCGGCCTCGTCCTCGACCCCTACTTCAGCGCGACGAAGATCGAGTGGCTGCTGCGCAACGTCGACGGCCTCGCCGAGCGGGCGCGCGACGGGCGCGCGGTGTTCGGGACGGTCGACGCCTGGTTGATCTTCAAGCTCACCGGCGAGCTCGTGACCGACGTGACCAACGCGTCGCGCACGCTCCTCTACGACATCCACTAGGGTCGCTGGGACCCGGACCTCCTCGAGCTGTTCGGGGT
>DASZDF010000599.1:0-1979 GCA_035942275.1 Solirubrobacteraceae bacterium
CGCGAAGAGGGCGTCGAGGAGCGCGTAGGCGTCCGGCATCCTGAACGAGCCTATGAACTCGCATCGCCGACTGCGATACGGCGCCGTGCTGCTCGGCGGCGCGCCGCTGCTCCTGATCGCCGGCCTCCCCGGCGCGGTGGCGCTGGCGGCCGGCCTGGCCGGCGCGCTCCTCGTCCTGAGCGCCCTCAGTCCAGGGCGACGTGGCGGAAGCGGACCCGGCCCCTGATCACCTCGGCCGTGCCCATCGTGTGGCGCGGCTGGCGGCGCCGGTCGGTCGCGCTGCCGGGGTTGAAGATCTGGAAGCCCTCCCGCTCCTCGTGGAGCGGGATGTGGGAGTGGCCGAAGACGACGGCGTCCGCGTCCGGGAAGCGGATGCGCAGCCGCTCCAGCCGGCCCTTGGCCGGCCCGGCGTCGTGCACCATCGCGATCCGCGCGCCCTCGGCGTCGATCTCGCGCTCCTCCGGCAGCCGCTCGCGCAGCGCCGGCTCGTCGACGTTCCCCACGACCGCGACCACCGGCGGCCCGATCGCCTCGAGCTCGTCGAGGACCGCGACCGTCGAGAGGTCCCCGGCGTGGAGGATGAGGTCGGCGTCGCGGAGGCGTTCGGTCGGCAGGCGCCGCCTCCCTCGCGGCATGTGCGTGTCGGAGATGACGGCGAGCCTCAAGGCCGCCGCTGCAGCTCGCGCCGCAGCACGCCCAGCGACGGCCGCGCGCGGTCGTCGGGGCCGATGAACCCCGAGTCCCACGTGTCGCGCCGCGTGCTCGAGTTCCACTGGTAGAGGTAGATGCGCGTCAGGCGGCGATAGCGCGGCACCACCTTGCGCAGGAGGAAGCGCGTCACCCGCGCCGCGTGGGCCTTCGACTCGGGGATCCGCCTGAACGCGGAGTGGCGGCGACCGCGGACCTTGCGGCGCTTGACGATCCCGCCGACCTCGGTGACCCAGACGCGCCCCTTCGTCGCGCGGATGAGCTGGCCGACGGAGCCGGAGCGGAAGCGGTTGGCCTCGACGTAGTTGTGGAGCCCCCACAGCCGCGGACGGCCCATGCGGTAGCGGCGGTAGGCGCGCGTGAACCCGCGCACCCACTTGAGCATGTTCGGCATGTCGAGGACCTCGGCCGCGAGGATGCGGCAGTCGGGGCACTCGAGCTTGAGCTTCCGGTAGTACGACGCGACGAGGCGCTCGCGGCGGCAGGTCGGCTGGCCGCAGACGTTGGCCTCGTTCCAGGTGGCGAAGCTCCGCGCCCACGGGTAGCGCGTGCGGAAGGTCCGGAACTCGGCCGCGAACGTGCCGGGCGTCGGCAGCAGGTCGCGCACGATGCGCGAGTGGTTGAAGCTCACAAGCGGGTCGATGCCGCGGTCGCGGGCGGCGCCCATCCACGCGTCGAGCTCCTCGACCTGCCACGGGTAGCGCATCGCGTCCCACGGGACGCTGATGCGCGCGTGCTTGATCCCGAGCTCCAGGAAGCGCTCGTCGTGGAACATGTCCGGCTTCTGGTCGGCGATGCCGATCACGGTCGCGCCGGCGGACGCCGGAGCGAGCGCGAGCAGCGCCGCCGCGATGAACAGCGCGCGGATCACGCGCGCAAGCTAGCGCCTGGGGCGGTCTACGCGGCGACCTCGGCGCCCAGAGGCACGCCGATGACCTTCAGCCGGCGCGACAGCGCGCTGAACGCGAACTGATGCGTCTCGGAGGAGTGGTAGCCGAGGATCTCGTAGTCGTACGGGTCCTCGACGCCGGGCGGGACGAGCACGCCGGTGGCCAGCGGGATCAGCTCCTGGAGCTTCGCCTGCATCCGGCGCCGGAGCCCCGGGTCGCCCGCCTTCTGCTGGAGGTACCACGTGCCGTAGGCGACGTGGCGATGCTCGTCCTGCGAGATCCGCGTGTAGCCCTCGAGCAGCCCCTTGAGGAAGCCCTTCGTCTCCAGGTAGGACTGGATGAAGTACTGGCCGGTCAGGGCGAGCGTCCCCTCGATGACCA
>DASZDF010000600.1:0-1716 GCA_035942275.1 Solirubrobacteraceae bacterium
GCCCAGGACGCACCCGGCTCCACCCTCGACGCGACCATCGGGCCGCTGGCGGGGCCGCCCTTCGAGGACCTCCGCGCCGGTCTCGGCGAGGGCTACGTCCTGCGCCGCACTCCCGGAACCCGCGCCCGCGCGCGACGCACCCGCACGCGCCGCTCGCTCCTCTACTTCGGCCAGCTCACCGACCCGCAGATCCTCGACGAGACCTCGCCGATCCGGGTCGACTTCCTCGACCAGGCCGGCGGCGACGTGAAGGACGGCTGGCGGCCCAACGACGTCATGTCGACGCAGACGTTCGACCAGATCGTCCGCGCGATGAACGCTCAGCGCGTCAGCCGGGTCCGTGGCCGCGGCGGGCGCCGCGCGCGGATGGCGCTGGCCGTCGGCACCGGCGACCTCGCCGACAACCAGCAGCTCAACGAGGTCCAGTGGATGGTCGGCGTGATCAAGGGCGGGCTGATCGACCCGTCGTCCGGCCGGCCCATCGGTCCCGGCAACCCCTGCCCGCAGGCGACCGAGGAGGAGATCCCGCGGCTGAACGCCGACGCCGCCGCGCGCCGCTACACCGGCGTGGGCGACTTCGCCGACTGGCCCGCGGACGTCCCGATCGAGCGCTACGCCGGCTTCTGGGACCCGAACCGCACGCCGCCCGAGGGCACGCCTCCCGGCGCCTATGACGCGTGGCCGCGCTACCCCGGCCTCTACGACCGCGCCCAGCAGCCGTTCACCGCCGCCGGGCTCGACGTCCCGCCGTACCTCGCGCGCGGCAACCACGACGGGCTGCTCGAGGGCACGATCGCCGCGTCGAACCCGATCATCCGCCCGCTCGCGACGAGCTGCCTGAAGGTGTTCCCGGGGGACGCGATCGATCCCGTCTCCCTGCAGGGCGACCTCCGCCGCTTCCTGCCCGCGCTCTCCGACCCGGACACGATCCGGCGCCTGCTCGAGGACGCACGCCGGGTCCCGCCCGACCCCGCGCGACAGGTCGTCGACCGCGCGGAGTACAAGCGCGCGCTCGGCCGCGGGACCGGCCTGCGGCACGTCGACGCGCGGGAGAACCGCGCCAGCGGAGGGACGGCCTCGTACTACGCGTTCGCGCCGCGGAAGGGGCTGCGGATGATCTCGATCGACACCGTCGCCGAGGGCGGGAGCAGCGACGGCAACGTCGACCACCCGCAGTACGTCTGGCTTCGGAGGGAGCTGCGCCGCGCGGTCCGCCGCGACGAGCTCGTCGTCGTCTTCGGCCACCACACGATGGACACCATGACCGCGACGGTGCCCGACGAGCGCGCAGGCGCGTGTGCCGACGCGGGCTGCGACGAGGATCCGCGGCGGTCGACGCCGCTGCACCTGGGGATCGGTCGCGACGCGAGCGTCCGCGACCTCCTGCTCAAGGTGCCGAACGTGATCGCGTACGTCGCGGGCCACGTGCACAACAACGAGGTCAAGCTCCACCGGCGCGGACCGCTCGCGTTCTGGGAGATCGCGACCGCGTCGCACATCGACTGGCCGCAGCAGAGCCGCACGATCGAGCTCTTCGCGAACGGCGACGGGACCCTCTCGCTGTTCGGGACGATCCTCGACCACGCGGCGCCGGCCGCCGCCCCGCCGCCCGGGCCGGCGGCGCTCCTGACCGAGACGCAGCTCGCATCCCTTTCCCGCGTCATCGGGTGGAACGACCCGCAGCGTCCGCCGAAGCCCGCGTCCGGTGAGCCGGAG
>DASZDF010000601.1:0-10701 GCA_035942275.1 Solirubrobacteraceae bacterium
GTGACGGGGCGGCGCGTGCGCGTGCGCCGCGGACCCGTCGCGCGGCGTTCCTCTCGGCTTCGCCGGGCGGCACGCGCCTACCTCATCGCAGCAGCTGCCGGTACAGCCAGCACCTCGAGCCAGCGCTCGGCGATCCGGGCCCACGCGTAGCGCGGATCGCGGGCGTGAGCGAGGGCGGCCTCGCCGAGCGAGGCGCGCAGCGCGGTGTCGTCGTGCAGGCGCGCGAGCGCGGCCGCGACGTCGTCCGGCGCCGGGTCGGCGGGCAGGAGCAGTCCGTGGTCACGCCACAGCTCGCCGCACGCGCTGTGGTCGGGGACGATCTGGGCGGCTCCGGTCGCCGCGTGCTCGAACGCGACGAGGCCGAAGCCCTCCGCGGCGCAGGTGTTGATCCCGACGTGCGCGGCGTTGTAGATCCGGTTCAGCTCCTCGTCGGCGACGCGCGGCCGCCGTCCCTCGTGCGCGCTGACGTCGACGCGCTCGCCGATCCCCAGCTCCTCCGCGAGCGCGAGCACGTCGCAGCCCTCGTCCTGCGCGCCCATGTGGAGTCGCAGGAGCGCGCGCGGGCGGGCGTGCGCGAAGCGGGCGAACCCCTCGAGGGTCAGGTCCACCCGCTTGCGGTGCAGGTTGCGGTTGGCGTTCAGCACGACGAAGTCCGCGTCGCCGCGCACGCCGAGCGGCGTGAAGCGCGTCGTCTCGACCCCGTGCGGGATGACGTCCTCCACGGGCCTCGCGAGCGCGCGCTCGAGGACGCCGCGGCCGAACTCGGTGTAGGCGACGACGCGGTCGAACGTCTCGAGCGCCTCCGCGATCGACGGTGGGATCTCCGGCCAGTCGACCGGGCAGTACGCCACCGCCCGCCCCTCGTACGCGGCGATGGCCGGCGCGTGCATCGGGAACGCCGCGGCGTCGACCTGGACGAGCACGACGTCGGGCGCGAGCCGTGCGAGCAGCCGCGGCAGCTCCACGCGCCCGTACGGGTCGCCGAGGAGCGTGCTGCCGCGGATCTCGATCCCGTCCCGGCGCAGCGGCAGCCCGCGGTGGGCCGGCGCGAACAGCACGACGTCGAACGCGTCGGAGAGCAGCGGGAGCAGGCTCTCCATGACACGTCCGTAGCCGGACGCGTTCAGCGCCTGGCCGACCGCGAGCAGCCGCGGACGGCTCACGCGCCGGCGTAGTTCGTGAGCGTCGCGTTGAGGGTCGTCGAGACCGGATTTCCCGTCTGGTACACCTCCGGCGCGCTCCCGTAGGAGTACTGCGGCTGGCCGACGAGGATGTAGTTGCCCGGGCGGGCGACCCACTGACCGCTCTGGCTGCCGACGTCGACGCTGGTCCACCACTTCTGCAGCTGCGGGCCGCCGCCGAGCAGGATGAGCAGCTCCAGCTCCTCGGCGGCCGGGGCGGCGTTGACGTCCATGCCGAACGTCGCCACGAACACGATCTGCTGCGACGTGTTCCCGGAGGTGTAGATCTGCGACGCCATGTGGTCCCACATCGCGTGGTAGTAGGACATCCAGTCGCCGTCGCGGTTCGGCAGCGGCCAGTACTTGTTGGAGCGGATCGCCGCCGGCTTGGTGATGTCCAGCGTCGGGTCGATGACCACGACCTGGAGCCCGCTCGAGAAGTTCGGCCAGGGGCCGCTGGGGGGACCCTGCGGCGTCGGGAACGGGTTGCCGTTCATCGTGATCTTGGGAGGCGCCCCCGTGCTCCCCGGGGTCTTCTGCTGCTGCGAGGTCGTCGTGATCGCGACCTTCACCTCGGAAATGCCCATGCGCGCTCCTCGTTGGTTTCCAGCCGTGGGCCATCCTCTCCGGAGAGGGACCCCGAAGTCAACGAGGGACGCTGATAGGACGCTACGACGGCGCTGGGATGACGAGCGCGTGGTAGTTGCACGCCCCGGCCGGGATCCCGCTCAGGCGGATCAGCGTGTACTTCGCGCTCGTGCCCGGGTCCCTGGCGACGACGGCGAGCTCCGCGCTGCCCTCTCCGCCCGCGGCGAGGACCGTCCCGGCCGACACGGCTCGCGGGACCGTGCTGCCGGGCGACGTCGTGCCACACGCGCTCCGGCGTCCCCCTTCGGCCCCTGTGCACCGGCCACGCCCTGCGGGCCCTGGGCTCCGGCCGCGCCGGCGGGCAGGCCGCTGCGCCGGAAGTCGCGCGGCTCGAGCGACCCGTCCTTGCGGTAGAAGGCGTCACCCCGCGCCCGTCCAGGCGCACAGAGCAACCGTGCGCTTCCGGGCTACCGCCGTTTGAGGACGATCCGCGTCGACCAGGTGTACGCGTCGACCTCGCCGGCCGCGCTGCCCTTCCACGTCAGGACGACGCGCTTGCGCTTCAGCGCGTTGGCCGGGAGCTTCGTGATCTTCATCGCCTTCTCGGGGTACTCGGTGCCGCGCAGCGAGCACTCCGACCCGAAGTACGGCGAGCCGAGCTTCGCGTAGCGCGCGGCCAGGCCGACCTGCAGGCCGCCCTCCGGCGCCGCGCTCAGGTTGAGCGTGATCGGCACGGGCACGTCGTAGCCGTACTCGGTGGAGCCGGTGGCGCCCGCGAGGTGGCAGCTGCCCCGCTTGGTGGTCGCGGAGGCCTCGACCGTGCCGGCGACGTTGACGACGCCGTAGCCCGCCACGAGCGGGCCCGGAGCGCCGACCGTCAGCCGGTTCGGCGCCGTCGCGATCGGCTTCGCGAGCTTCCAGGCCATCGAGGAGCTGCCGGTCGCGTCCTCCGACCGGTACGTCGCGCTGGAGGTGTGCGTCGCCTCGACGACCTTCCAGACCGTCCCGCGTTCGCCGGGCGCAGCCTCGGCGGCGGAGGCGGACGAGAGCGCGAGGGCGAGCGCCGCGAGAGCGAGGGCGAGTGAGCGGGTCGAGGTCATGCCCGCAGACTCGGCGATCGCGGCCGCCGTGGCATCGGGGGATTCCCGAAACCGTCGCGCGGCCGGGCCGGGCCCGCATCGGGACCCGGCCCATGAGGCGCGTCAGGCGGCGAGCGGCAGGGGCTGCGGCTCGGCCTCGGCGACGTCCTCCGCCGGCTGCTCGGCGCGCCGCCCCGGCACGAGCGCGACCGCGACGATCGCGGCGACCAGGGCCACGGCCGCGACCACGAGGTAGCCGGTCTGGAACCCCTCGGTGAGCGCGACGCCAGGGACGCGCTCGCCCGCCGCCATGACGTCGGTCGTGCGTGCGGTGACGATCGCCGCGATCGCGGCGACGCCGATCGCGCCGCCCACCTGCTGCGAGGTGTTCAGGAGGCCGGAGGCCAGCCCCGCGTCGTCGTCCGCCGCGCCGGTCGTGGCGGCGATCGTGCTCGCGATGAACGCGAGCGCGGCGCCGATGCCGGCGAGCACGGACGGACCGAGGATGTCGGCGAGGAACGAGCCCCCGGGCGACAGCTGCGAGAACCACAGCAGCGCCCCGGCGACCATCAGCAGGCCGGCGGCCAGCGGGACGCGCGGCCCGAACCGCGTGACGAGCTGCTGGCTCGGCGCGGCCGCGATCACGATCAGCAGCGCGATCGGCAGCTGCGCGAGGCCTGCCTCGAGCGGCGTGTAGCCGAGCACCTGCTGCGTGTAGAGCGTCAGCATGAACCACATGGGGAACAGCGCGACCGCGGTGAGCAGCACGCCGATGTTCGCCGACCGCAGCATCCGGTTGCGGAACGTCCTCAGCGGCAGCAGCGGCCGCTCGGCCGAGGCCTCGATGGCGACGAAGGCCGCGATCAGCGCGAGCGAGATCGCGCCGAGGACGAGCGTCTGCGTCGAGCCCCAGCCGGCGTCGGGCGCATCGACCACCGCGAAGATGAGCAGCGCGAGCCCCGCGGTGACCGAGACCGCGCCGGCCGCGTCGAACGACCGCGTGCCCGCCACCTCGCGCCCCGCGGGAAGCAGGCGCGGCGCCAGCGCCACCGCGGCGATGCCGATCGGGATGTTCACGTAGAGCACGGCCTCCCACGACAGGACGTCGGTGAGGACGCCGCCGAGGATGGCTCCCGCCGCGCCGCCGCTGCCGGCCACCGCGCCCCAGACGCCGAGCGCCTTGTTGCGCTCCGCGCCCTCCGGGAACAGCGTCATGACCAGCGACAGGGCGGCCGGCGAGACGAGCGCCGCGCCGAGGCCCTGCGCGCCGCGCGCGATCACGAGCCAGATCGCCGACTGGGCGAGCGCCCCGGCCAGCGAGGCGGCGGTGAAGAGGATCAGGCCGGCCATGAACATCCGGCGGCGGCCGACGATGTCGGCCATCCGCCCGCCGAGCAGCAGGAAGCCGCCGAACAGCAGCGCGTACGCGTTGAGCACCCACGAGAGGTCGGCGGAGGCGAAGTCGAGATCGGCCCCGATCGACGGCAGGGCGACGGTCACGATCGCGATGTCGAGGATCAGGACGAACTGGGTGGCGGCGAGCAGGGCGAGCGCGAGGCCCCGCGACGATGAGCCTTCGCCCCGCTGTTTGAGTGCTTCTGTCATGACTGTCCTCATCTAAGTGGAGTGTCGATTCCGCTTTCATGAGGACAATACGGAACGCCGGTTCCGGTTGTCAAGGGGGCGAGCCGCGCGCGGCGGCGAGCCACGTCCCGGCGCCCGCCCGCCCCTCGCCGACGACCTCCAGCCCCGCGCGGCGGAAGCCGCGGCGCAGCGCGGAGTGCGACGTGTAGAACGGCGTCTTCGCGCCGCGGCTGGCGACGACGAGCACCGTCCCGCCCTCGGCGATGGCCGACGCGACGTCGCGGAAGAGCACCGGGCAGTTCAGGTGGACGACGAGGTCGAACGGCCCCTCCCCCACAGCGGCGCCGGTGTCGCCGACCGCAAAGCGCACGCGCCCGGCCGCCTTCTCGCGCGCCCGCTGGATCATCTCGGGCGACACGTCGACGCCGAGGACGTCCGCCTCCTCGACCCGCCGCGCGAGCCACAGCGCGCCGGCGCCGGTCCCGGTCCCCACGTCGAGGATCCTCCGCGGAACGGCATCGAGGCGCTCGACTGCGGCGACGAGCGGGGCGAGGTGCTCCTCGCCGTCGGGTTGCACGCGCTCGTCCCAGCCCGCCGCGGCGCCCTCGAAGAAGCGCCGGGTGGGGCCGCGCGCGACCCGCCACGCGCCGGGGACGCGCGCGACCGCCTCCGTCATCGCCCGTCCCGCGACCCGCACCGGGAGCGGAGGACGCGGATCCCGTCGACCCGTCGTGCTGGTGCCCAAGGTTGTCTCCTCGCTCGAACCGACCGGCGGCACGTTTCATCGTGGAGCGACGGAAGTCAAGCGCACGTGCTCCGCCGGCGCGGGTGCGCGGCGCATGGCAGGCTGAGCGGCATGGAGACCACCTGGGACTGCATCGTCGTCGGCGCCGGCGCCGCCGGCCTGAGCGCCGCGCTCGTCCTCGGCCGCGCGCGGCGGCGGACGCTCGTCGTCGACGCCGGGAGGCAGAGCAACCTGGCCGCGCACGGCATCGGGGGACTGCTCGGCCAGGACACGCGACCACCGGCCGACCTCTACGCCGACGGCCGTCAGGAGCTCGCGGCGTACCCGACCGTCGAGCTGCGGCCGGGGGAGGTCGTGGCCGGCGAGTCGGCCGGCGCGACGTTCGTGCTCGAGCTGTCCGACGGGTCGCGGGAACGCACGCGCCGCGTCCTGCTCGCGACCGGCATGGAGTACCGCTTCCCCGAGCTGCCGGGGATCGCCGAGCGGTGGGGCGGGTCGGTGTTCCACTGTCCCTTCTGCCACGGCTGGGAGGTCCGCGACCGGGCGCTCGGCGTGCTCGACAGCGGCGCGTCCGGCGCGCATCGCGCGCTGCTGCTGCGCTCGTGGAGCGACGACGTGGCGCTGCTCGCCGACGGGCCCGCCGGGCTCGAGCCGGACGAGGAGGAGCGGCTGCGCGCGGCGGGCGTCGCGATCGACGAGCGCCCCGTCGCCGGCCTGCACGGCGCGGACGGCGCGCTGGACCGGGTCGCGTTCGCCGACGGCAGCGAGCGCCCGCTCCAGGGCCTCCTCGTGCCCGTGACGCTGCACCAGCGCTCCGCGCTCGCCGGCCAGCTCGGCGCCGCGGTGAGCGAGCCGGGACCGGTCGTCGCCGACGCGGTCGCGGTCGACGCGAAGTCCGCCACCACCGTGCCCGGCGTCTTCGCCGCGGGCGACCTCACGTCGACGATGCCGTCCGTCGCGAACGCGGTCGCCACCGGCCACACCGCCGCGGCGATGGTCGTCCAGAGCCTCGTCGCCGAAGGCGCGGGCACCGGCGACCAGCTCGCGTCGCCGGTGCGGGAGGCCTGACGCGCGTCAGCCGGAGAGCCTGCTGCGCAGCAGCTCCTTGCCCTGCTCGCCGCCGCGCTTCGAGTGCTCCTGGGCGCGCCGGAAGAGCTCGGCCACCTCGGTATCGCCGTCGCGCTCGGCGTCCTGGACGTAGGTCTCGAGCCGCAGCGCGTTGCTCAGGCTCTGCTCGGTGAACCACAGCAGGTTGTAGTTCTTGTCCTTCGTGCCGGTGACCTGACCGGTCTCCTCGCTGCCCATGCGTGCGCCCCCTCGGGATCGACTGGTTCCCGTGCCGCTACCCCGGCCGGCGCCGCCCCACGCCCGCGGAACGAATGAGGGCCCGCCGTGGCGGGCCCTCGATCGAAGCGGACTACGTGGTCTGACCCTCTACGGCGTCGGGCACTGGTCGCCGTCCGAGCCCGGTCCGGTCTCGGAGTTGCCCTCCTGGTGGGGCGCCGGCGTGTTGCCCTGGCACGTCAGGTGACGCGTGACCTCGTTGCGAACGATGTCGAAGTCGTCCATCGGGGTCGCGGCCGTGTTGCCGAAGAAGCTGAAGTGGCCGTCGACGACGTTGTCGCGCTGGCGCACCTCGCTCGTGTTCCCGAGCGCCTCGTAGTTCCCGCGGACGTAGTTGCCCTCGCGCGCGTCCTCCTGCCCCATCATCTCGGAGCACTCGGCCACCTGCATGTTGAGGTCCGGCGCGCGCATCAGGGCGCCGCCGTCCGGCGAGCCGAACAGGAAGTCCGCGGCGTCGTCGCTGTTGCGGAACGACACGTTGGAGAGGAACTGGGTGTCCTCGCACGCGAAGTTGTAGCGCGACATGGAGTCGCCACCCGAGCCCGCCAGCGGGTTCGAGATCGTCTCGACGAACTCGACGTTGCCGGTGACGATCGTGTTGTCGCCGCCGTCGGCGCCCGTGAAGCCCCAGTACTCGGCGCCGGAGCCACGCACGTTGCCCCTGATCTCCGAGCCCTCGACGATCAGGCCGCCGGTCGAACGGACGACCACGTTGCCGTTCACGGTCGCCTCGCTCAGGCGGCAGTCCGCGCCCTCCGGGACGACGATGTTCGGCCGCGGGGCGGTCCGCGACGAGCGCCTGACGCCTCCGTCTCACCAGCCCGCGATGCTTGCGCGGCGCATGACCGAGACCCGGTACGCACGCAACGGCGACGTGAGCATCGCCTTCCAGGTGGTCGACGGGCCCGGCAGCGACGTGCTGCTCGTCCCGTCGGTGGTCTCGCAGGTCGAGCACCTGTGGGACGAGCCGCGTGTGGCGCGCATGTTCCGGCGGCTCGCGCAGTTCTCGCGGCTGATCCTCTTCGACCGCCGCGGCAGCGGTCTGTCGGACCGGATGGATCCGCCTCCGCTGGAGCAGCAGATGGACGACGTCCGCGCGGTGATGCGCGCGGCGGGATCCGAGCGCGCCGGCGTGATCGCCGAGACCGAGGGAACGGCCCTCGCGACGCTGTTCGCGGCGACGTATCCGGAGCAGGTCACGGCGCTCGCGCTCTACGCGCCGATCCCGCGCTTCCTGCGCGCGCCCGACTACCCGTGGGCGCCCGAGCGGGAGGAGCGCGAGGCGCTCGCCCAGGCTCTCTACGAGGTGTGGGGCACCGGCGCCGTCGTCGACGTGATCGCGCCGTCGCTCGCCGGCGATGCCCGCTTCCGCCGGTGGTACGCCAAGCTCGAGCGCCTCGCGATGAGCCCTTCCGCGGTGCTCCCGATGATGCACGCGAACACCGACGTCGACGTCCGCGCCCTGCTGCCGCTGATCCGGGCGCCGACGCTCGTGGCGCGCCGGCGCGACGACAAGGTCGTCGACGCGCGCCACGCGCACTACGTCGCCGACCACGTTCCCGGCGCGCGCTTCGTCGGGCTCCCGGGCGAGGACAACGCGGTCCTCGCGGGCGATCTCGACGCGCTGCTCGACACCCTGGAGGAGTTCCTGACCGGCAGCCGCCCCGCCGGTCGCTCGGAGCGCGTCCTGGCGACCGTGCTCTTCACCGACATCTGCTCCTCGACCGAACGCGCGGCGGAGATGGGAGACCGCCGCTGGCGCGAGCTGCTGGAGAACCACGAGGAGCTCGTCCGCGAGCAGCTCGAGCGCTTCGGCGGGGTCGAGGTCAAGACGCTCGGGGACGGCTTCCTCGCCACGTTCGACGGTCCCGCGCGGGCGGTGCGGTGCGCGCTGGCCATCGCCGAGGACTCGCCCGGCATGGGGATCGACGTGCGCGCGGGCGTCCACACCGGCGAGATCGAGCGCGTTCGGGACGACGTCGCCGGGCTCGCGGTCAACATCGCCGCGCGCGTCGTCGCCGTCGCCGGCCCCGGGGAGGTGCTCGTCTCGCGCACGGTCACGGACCTCGTCGCCGGCTCCGGGCTCGACTTCGCGGACCGCGGCACGCACGAGCTCAAAGGGGTGCCCGGCGAGTGGCCGCTGTTCGCGGCCGCGGGGTGACCCTCAGCCGCGCGCGCACACCTCGGGCCGGGGCGGGATCCGCTGCGGCGCGTCCGGTGCGTCCGTGCGCAGGACGACCGGGCCGCACGCTGCTTCGAGGGGAAGCTCGACGACGAACAACGCGAACGGCCGGTGCCCGAAGGTCCGCGCGAGCCTCGGCCCGACCGTGAAGACCGCTGCTCTCGCCTTCCCCTCCTCGAAGCGCGCGACGACGTCGGCCGTCGCGGCGCCGGCCGTCCCCCAGACGACGAAGCGGTAGCCGCGAACCCCCTGGCGCGGCTGACCGGCGTCGCGGACCGCGAACCGGGAGGGCGGCGGATGGAGCTTGCAGAGCGCGGGGATGTAGAACCCGCGCCGCCCCCGACCGCTGTACGCCGGGTTGATGCAGAGGTGGAGCCGCCGTCCGATGCGCGACACGCTGCCGCTCAGCTCGACCCGCTTGCCGCTCACGCCGAGGCGGGCGCAGCCGAGGAGCGCCAGGCGCCGGTCGCCGGGCACGAAGTACCCGGGCCGCCCCCCCACGTCGCACCGTGTCGGCACGTTCTCGATCAGGCGAGCGTGCCGCGGCCGCGCCGGCGTGTCCGCCCCGTGGGTATCACGACCGACCAGGACGAGGCTCACGGCGAGAGCGGCGACGAGCGCCGCCGCCCAGCGGCTCGGCATGCCTCGGGTACGAGGCGGCCCGCGAGGGAGGTCCCTGCATGGTCCTTGACTCGCGCGGGCGACCCGCCGGACGTGCAAGCGCCCCCCACGATAAAACTGCGCGTTGCGGCTCGTTTCGGTTAGCGTCGCGTCACGGACGACGTCGCCATGCGCAGCCGCTGCCCATTCCGCCGGACCCGCCGCGCCCTCCTCCCGCTGCTCGTGTGCCTCGCACCGCTGGTGGCCGCGCCGACGGCCGGCGCGGCGCAGATCGTCCTCGCCGGCTCCCAGTTCTCCTACCAGGCGGCCGCCGGCGAGCAGAACCAGCTCCGCGTCTACCCCTACACGTCCGAGTACTGGGTCATCGACGATCCCGGCGCGGCGTCGATCTCGGAGTCGGGCGACGGCGTGTGCGGCGACGCCGATGCGAACACGACCGTCTGCCACATGGCCGGCGTCACGCGATCGCTCGTCGCGCTGCACGAGGGCAACGACTTCGCGGTCGTCGAGCATCCCAGCACGATGTCCGTCTGCGCCGGCGCGGGACATGACGTCATCGGCGTCTTCGGCGCGCCGACCTCGTCGATCGCCGGCGGCCCCGGCAGCGACGAGATGTACGGCGAGGCCGGGCGGGACATCATCTACGCCGACGACCGGGGCGGCTGCCCGGCGGCCGGACCGCCCGCGCCGGAGGACTTCGACGTGATGGTCGGCGCCGGCGGCGGCGACATCCTGTGGGGAGACTCCGGCGCGCAGGGGATGGTGGGCGGCGACGGCGACGACGTCCTCTACGCGGTCGACGGCAACGACCTCCTCTCCGGCGGCGCCGGCGCGGACGTGCTGATCGGCGGCGCCGGCGTCGACGGCCTCGACGGCGGGGCCGATGCCGACGTCCTCAACGGCGGCGACGGGAACGACGAGGTGTACGGCCGCGACGGCAACGACGACGTCGGTCGCCGCATGATCGTCGTGGAGGACGAGGGAGGCCCGGCGAGGGTGTTCGACGAGAACGGCGACGACCTCCTCGACGGCGGTCCCGCCGACGACGTGCTGGCCGGCGGCCCCGGCGACGAGGCGTGGCTCAACGCGCTCGCGCAGGACCAGCGCCGCAGCCCGGCGATCGCCGACGACGCGGGCCCGAACGGCGCCGACACCCTGCGCGGGGGCGACGGGAACGACCGCGTCACCTACGCGCATCGCAACACGCCGCTCGAGGTCTCGGGCGACGGCGCCCCCAACGACGGCGCCGCGGGCGAGCGCGACCAGGTGGAGGGCGACGTCGAGCAGGTCGTCGGCGGCGCCGCGCGCGACCGGCTCACGGCCGGCCCCGGCGCCCTGACCCTCGACGGCGGCCGCGGGGCGGACGAGCTGGTCGGC